>DATEUD010000049.1:0-60778 GCA_035283265.1 Nitrososphaera sp. | reverse complement strand
ACAAGCGACACTGCAAGGCCTATCAGAAGCGACGATATCAACGTAAACGGGTTCGTGCCTTCCGTGAGCACGGACGTGAATTGGAGCACCGGGATGTAGAGTAGCGCAAGCACTGCCAGGCGCAGGATGTCCGACAATGTCCTGGCGCTTCCCCTGAACCAGTTGCTGAGCAGGACCCCGCCCAGGATTGTCGCGATACCTATCCACAGCAGCGTTACTGTCCCGGTGGTAAAGCTGCCTACAATGACCCTGTTTGACAGTACGTCGAGCGCGCTCATGTCTTCTCTTAGCATGCTAGGTGGTATGCTGGAGATGCCGTTTGCAATGGCAGCAAGTATGATGAGGACACCGGCAATGATGGAGAATATCTTGATGAAGGACGTTGGTGTCAGCCTGCCAAACGAGCTTAGCGTCTTGTCGATGTCAAACGCCCTGACAATAAAAGCGCCGCCAAGGATTGCCAGTATGATTGCAGTGAGCTCTCTGGTAGCATTTAAGACAACTGCAAGAGCACTTGCCGCAAGCAATGCTCCGGGCACGCCTAGGAAGAACTTTGAATAGTGTGGGTCGTAAAAAAGCATCTTCAGGTACCTGCCAAGTATCGCGTACGAGTACTCGACACTCCTGCTGTGGCGGATTATAATGCGCTGGACCGATATCACTGGCACTCTCGACTGTATGACTGGCAGCACCGTCTCGTCGTCCTCCCCGTCTGACACAATGACCGCGCCGTCGGCATGGTATTTCTCAAGGATGCTCTTTACTTCGAGGCTTATTTTCTCGTCAGCCTCGACGCCCCTGTTGAATTTGCCGGCCACCACCGCGACCTCGACAGTGTAGCCCTTGCTCACAAGTTCCTCGTACGTCTTGACCGCGCCAAAAATCGCGTTCGAGTCCGCGTCCTCTGGATCCTCGATCGCAAGCCTCGTGCCGGCATTGATGCACGCATCGCGCCCGACGATCGGCGTCTCGATGCCACCCTTTGAGCCGATGTCGTCGTCCCTATCTATGCACAACACCAGAACCCTGCTGTGCATGGCCTCCTTTGAGGGGCTTACGCTCTTTGCGCCAGCTGGGCTGCTCTTCTCAAAATCAGAATGTGGCATTTTCGCTGTCAGTACTATATAGAATAGTTTACGGGTTAATTAATTTAATCCACGTTTTAATAAGCGGAATTAATGTATTTGAAAAATTAAAGCAAATCCTGCTTACATATTTGTAACGTGGGACCTAAATATCTCACTGGGATCGCTTTTCGGCCAGTATCGCTACCGGTACTTTTTTCAGCCCCCAATTGCAGAATCACATGTGAGTGAAGAAGAATGAGGAAGCAAATTTGCTCGCTGCATCGTCATTGTAAGAGCTTTTTCAGTGTGGCAAGTATACGCTAACTTATCTCGTATTGAGCAATGATCTGCAATGGCCGAGCTATGTTCGTCCCCACAAGCTCTAACGGCTCTGTCCATACCACGTCTTTTACGCCATCTACGGATTTTATCCACTCAATTAGGTTGAGAAGCTCAATATTGTTTCTAAATATTATATTTGCATGCAAATGTATGGTGTGCACACCTATAGACCTGCTTACAAGGGTGATAGAGTTGTGTGTTAGCAGCTCTTTTCCAATAGAATATGCATCTCTCTTTGATGTTGATATCAACAAATCCGCCTTTCTCCATCCTAGGTTGCTGATCTTTAGGGAGTAGGCCAAGTCCAAAAACTCGCTTTCCAGCCTCTTTCTCCTTCTCAGGACAGCAGTCAGTGGAATTTCCAGCTTTCTTGATATGGCAAGTGAGGATACCCTACCGCCTGATGCCAAGAGTGATTGGAGGATCTTCTTGTCGAGTACTGTCAGGGGAAAACTTCCAGAATCAAAATCCCCTGATGAACGAGCGTTCCTTCCTGTTGCTAAAGATTCTACCTCATCGTCAAATGTCCTATCCAGCCTCTTTGTCCTGCTTGCAAGATTCTGCAGCTGCTCCAAACTAAAGTGCTCCAATAGCTCCGTCTCGACACCCATTGAGAACAATTCCTGTAGTAATTCCGCGCGAGAAACTTTACCTTCGACCATTTTACTTGCTCCATTCATATTGTAACCGACATCGTCCCGCGTCATAGACATGTTCCTATAATAAACTCCTATAAAAGCAAGACTGGAATCATTACCCTAATAATATGTGAATAACGACAGCGTTAACGATGAATATGCACGTTTCTTATCAGTGACACTTAAGAGTTAGCAAGCGCAAAGCCCAATCCTAAGGTTAGGATAGCCCATTATGTGATTGACAAACTGTAGAGGAAAGTTGACAGAGCGCATCGCTAAATATTCTATGACTTGATCAGCGTAATGTACGACGTTGAGGTTCTATCATGTACTTGAACTTGGACCCTAGTTGAAAAGTAGCAACAGTTGGCTTTTTGCATAATCTGACGCAGTCAGGGTCTTGGTTATTCTTTTATCGGTTGCCTTCCTGCCATAACCTCAAAGCTCTTTTTGAATCAAAAATGAAAAACCTATTGTACCAAAACAAAGAGGCTGCTATACATAGATATCCTGCAGTTGCAAACATTTTCCACACCCAGTGATTGTGAATGTCATACAGAACCGAAAAATAGATGTTCCCAATGTCTTGCACCGCCAAGATCAGTACCGCACAAGACAATAGTAGCCATGGTGTGGCCGTTATTTTTCCGTCCTTGAATGCTGATAAGATCACCATGGATGGTAAAATCAAGATCATATCAAGGATTGGCTGCTCTATTTTGATAAATCGAGAGATACCATCATTTCCAAGAAGCATCGTAGAAGCAACAACACGTGGAAAAGTTGGAGCAGCCTGTAGATCATAATAGAAGTATGAAATTGATTGCGCAAGAATCAAAACGATGAACGCGGTGGCTGCTGTGACTATGATGAGAATTCGTGGTTTGATGGAGTTGATAAAGTGAAACATTATCTGAAACAGAAAGTAAGCAAAGAATCCGTACCCTGCTAGCCAGAATACGTCTGTCGTCATAGACATTGGATAAGATAACATCGTCGCTGTTTGTGCTGTGAAAACAAAAGTTCGGTAGGCAACACTTGTCATTTCTGCAACAAACCATAGCATCAGACCTATTGCCATGGAACCATATGCACGACCAAACAGCCCTTTAAACCTCTGTCTGTACAGAATCGCTGCAGAAATTGCGACGACGGCAGCTGAACAGACGATTACAAGCCAGCCGGACACATCGTTCCTATTATTTTCAGGCACGAGCATGACGAATAGATTCATTGCGAAAACGGATCCCAACAACATCGTTGACATCTCCTTCTTAACGTGGTCTGGAGTCATTGAATTCAAAGAACGCGCTACCCTAGCCATTTCTACTTCATCATCCCATGTATAGAGTAGCAGCAAATATCCGTTTCGACGTGCTTACCGAGTTTCGTCTTCATAACCATCCCGTACTCCTCCGAACAATGTCTGGAGTTCTTGCAGAGCGGCTAGTCTCATTCCTTTGTTAACGAATTCGTTACTGGAATCATCTATAGAAGTAAGAAATAGCTCCAGCCGGCAGATAACGTTTTGGTAGATTTCTTCAAACAAGGAATCTGCTCCATCACCCAATAGCTCCCGCAGTTCGACCGCAAAAACCTTAATGTCAAAGGAATCAGGCGCAAAGCGGACGCCTTTGGTTCCCATTTGCCACACTAGAGCCTGCATGGTTTCTTCTCCCAATCCTTCAAACACTTCCATTGTGGCTTCATACAACAATTGGTTGAATGTCATATTTTTAGGGTCCGTGGGTTCCATTGCGAGGCACCGAGCTATTGCAACCCATATATATAGAGTTCATGTCCAGTTTTCTATCTAGAACATCATACAAGATGATATTTTTCCTCAAAATTGGTATTTTTTGGCGTTTTTCAGCGCGTGGATTATCCCATGATATTCAGCTCCGTTATTCGTCATGCCTTCAAGTTGGAGGACAGCGGTTTCCAATGTTTCGTCGACAAAGTAGCCGTATCTGGATTTGGGCGCACCGCTTCTATCAAAGTAAACACGAAAGGTCATAGCCTGAATGGATACGAAGCACCAGCTTTTATCAATCAATGGCGTAACTTGTAGTCAGATTTCAGCCTTGTTCATACTACGAAGTATACTGTTGGCATGAAGCTTCAGCCTCTTGAACTGCTCTTTTTGTTATCTGCTTGTGATGCGCAACAGCATTCCGTATTGGCTCTATTTCCTTTAACTTTGACGCAATTTCTTCCTCGTTCCTGAATATGGGTTTGAAAACCTGCTTCTACGGTCGGTTTTTTGATTTAATCAACTTTAATCGAGGGTTATATGGTTTATTGAAAAAATCTCCTGAAACCAGTGTACACATTGAGATTGTCAGGATTTAAAGTCGAGGCAGACGATGTAAAGCTCGCTGCTCTGTTGCCTGCTTGCCGAGGGCTTACTGAGGAACACTCTGCCAAAACTCATCTTCAATTCTGCCCTGAATTCATTCAGCATGTCGCCCTCGAACACCTTGAACACGGCGATTGCGTCTTCTCTCAGGACGTGCCGGGCAAAGCCGAGCGCAACCGTCGAAAGCGAAATCTGCCGCGCGTGGTCAATGTCCCACACGCCGCTCACATTTGGCGCCAAGTCTGAGAGGACGGCGTCGGCCTTACCGCCCAGAATATCGGTGATCTTTGCCAGCATCCTCGAGTCCTCAATGCTGCCCGGCAGCACAATCGCGCCGGCAACTGGCTCGACTGGCTTTATGTCTATGCCGATGACTTTGCCTGCTGGCCCCACTTCCTTTGCTGCTACCTGCAGCCAGCCACCCGGGGCGCATCCGAGATCAACCACTTTGTTGCCCTTTTTGAGAATCCGGTAAGAGCTGTTCAGCTGCAATAATTTGTATGCGGACCTTGCGCGGTACCCCTGGTCTTTCGCCAGCCGACGGTACTGGTCTTTGCGCGCGTCAGCAAGCCTCATTTTTTGGTAGAAGGTTTTTGTGGCTTCTGGTTTGCGTTGCTGTTAAAAGAATTGATGAGCCAGTCTTCAATTAAATTGCAGCTCGTCGGGCTGTACGAGCCGTCAAGAGAACACATGTGCTCGACAGGACATGTCAAACATGGTGCCTGTTCGATGCTTGAGGTGTCAACAGGAAGTTTGCAGGCAAAAAGCTTGTAGGTCCACCGGCCGTTTTCCAGCATCTTTTCGCGCCGGATAAGTGAGCGCCTTTCAAGGCGGATGGCCACGCGAGAACCGTCGCGGCTTGTCAGGTCAAGCTCCTTCCACAGCGCTGACTGCAGTATGCCGTCCTTGCCGTTGCTGATGATAGTGCGAAAAACTTTCCCGGTAAGATCTTCAATTTGAGCCTCGTTTAATTTCAATCAACATAACCCCGAAGTAAATCATCTTAACTATCGCTGAACCGATAAATAACCCTTTTCGATGTGCAATGCAATAGCTGGAAATCGCTAGCGATATTAGACCAAAATTGCAGGGAACCTCAAGTTCAAGCTATTGACGCTATAAACAAGTCATTAGAATCACAATAAGCTCAATACATTTAGGGATAAAGCAGAACTAGCCAGAGTGAAAAATTCTACCGTTCCTATTGGACCTGTAAATAAGGGTAAAAGCAACCCAAGAATACTTGCAGGTAATGCCTTTCTTTTACGCTCCCATAGGTATGTTGTAACTGCATCGCATGTTATAGAATATTTTAGGCTCCGTAAGAGCAAATCAGAAAATACAGGGTAAATCGAAAATAGGATTGGCATATGGGATATCAACCCACCTTGCATTTTACGCTGAGAAAATGACTAGAAGTCATCTCATAAATGGTACAGCACTGACTGTAATCAGCCATTATTCACCTTCTAGTCGACATATTTCATTGTGAGAAGCTTTCTGATGATAGATTCAGAGTACAACCATGGATTTGACAGACGAACAATGGTCAGCCATCCAGCCATATATCCCCAACCCATCCCGGCGTCCTGACGGCAAAGGCAGGCCCTGGAGGGATGCTCGTGATGTGATGAATAGCATTCTATGGATTCTCCGTACGGGTGCACCATGGCATGACATGCCAGAGCGCTATCCACCATACCAGACCTGTCATCGGAGGTTTCAACAATGAATGCGCTCGCCTCTTTGAACGGGTTCTTCAAGCACTGGCCACTGACTTGCGCAGCGTGGCGGGCTGGACCTCTCAGAATGCTTCATTGACGGTACGTTTGTGGTAGCGAAAAGAGGGGGAATGAGGTTGGAGCGACCAAGCGGGGCAAGGGTACGAAGATCATGGCAATATCAGACGGTTCTGGCCTTCCTGTCTCCATACCCGTACACATTGCGTCTGCTTTGCCGCACGAGGTCACCCTTGTTGAACCGACTCTCTCCACATGTTTTGTCACTGATGAAAAACCAGAACGCCTGATTGGAGACAAGGCGTACGACAGCGACCCACTTGATGCGCGGCTGGCTGTCAATTATGGTGTTGAATTGATAGCACCACACAGATTGGGCTGGCGAAAGAGGCCCAGGACGCAGGACGGACGCGCGTTTCGTCGCTACTTGCGTCGCTGGAAGGTAGAAAGGTTGTTTGCCTGGTTGCAGAATTTCCGTCGCATTCTGGTACGCTATGAGTACCATGCGGATAACTTTCTGGGCTTTGTTCAGCTTGGATGTATAGTGATTCTGCTTAGGAGGTGTTTATGAGATGACTACTAGTAATTATCTTGCTACAAGTAAACCGGTATCTCTCAAGATTAAGACATAAGGTCTGTTTGGGCCGACTTTCGATAAAAACAGCGAGAGAAAAATGATTGCAGTCTATTACTAAGGTTACTAGAGCTGATGATTATTTGGCTTTCTTCTTGATTTCCTTTGAGCCAAATATCTTGTCAAAATATTCTGACGACTCTGGCACGCTCTCTGTAGCTTCGCCTTCCTTGACTTTTGCAAGCCTCTTGGCGATCTTTTTCTTGTATTCCAACTGCATCTGGCGCGCGATCTGGATCCTCTGCGCCTGCGGCGATCCTGCGCCGTGCATTGACTCTGTCAGGTAGCCGACAGCGTTTCTGCCAAGGGTCATGTTTTCAATCAGCCTGAGTACTCTCATCCTGTTTTCCGTCGACACGCCCTTCCTGCCCTTCAGGTATTTTTCAAGCAGCGGGCCGACCTCCGGGCTTCTAAAGTCCTTCTCTGAAGGCATTGTGACCATAAGGCCGCCGGCGATATCCTGCGCAAGCCTGCCGATTTCGTATGGGAACCTTGTGACGTTGTGCTTGCAGACGTTTGCCAGCATGTCGTCGTTCTGCCAGTTGCCAGACGCCGTCTGGTGGGACCGGTACGAAGAGGCGATTCCTGCCGCAAATATCGTCTCGTTGAGGTGCGTCATTTCGACCAGCTTGTCCTTGATGTGTGATGCGTTTGCAACGCCGTTGTAGTCGGCGATCGCTGCAGCCGCGCCTATCAGGGCGTCGCCAAGACCGGTCTTGCAGACGTAGCTGCGCCTGTGATAGCAGGTAAAGCGCTCAACCAGCATTGCGGCATATTCGTGCTCACCGTTCATGAAGATCAGCTCGTTTGGGATGAACACATCCTTGAAGATTATCATAGCCTCCTGTCCGGAATACATCGCGTTGCCGGCGTCAATTTCGCCCCCCTCCATGCTCCTTGTGTCACACGACTGCCTGCCGTAAATGTAGGTGATGCCGGGCGCGTCCACCGGGACTGCGCCCACTATGGCATAGTCCTTGTCCTCCGCCTTGAGCCTCATTGTAGGCATGACGAGTATCCAGTGCGAGTTGATGCACCCCGTCTGGTGGCCCTTTGCTCCGGTGATGTAAACGCCCTTGCTGTCGCGCTTTGTAATGTGAACAAACATGTCCGGGTCCTCCTGCTGTGACGGGGACAGGCTGCGGTCGCCCTTGACGTCCGTCATGGCGCCGCCAATGATCAGGTTGTCGCGCTGCATCGTCTTGATGAATTCTATAAGGCGCTTGTGGTACTGGGTGCCATGCTTGCCGTCCACTTCAAAAGTCGTTGAATATAACGAGTTGAGCGCGTCCATTCCTACGCAGCGTTGGAAGCAAGTGCCGGTGAGCTGCCCAAGCTTCCTCTGCATCCTGTTCTGGTCCACTAGGTCCTGCGCGCTTTCAACGATGTGTAGAAACCTATTGACCTGGATGCCTGTCAGCGAAGACTTTGCCGACGCAAGCGTGGGCTCTTCGACGGCTAGATCGTAGGTCTCTGCGACCGCGTTTATCGACGGCCGGATCATTGGATGGTCGACTGGCTCTTTTACGAGCTCACCAAAAAGGTAGATTTTGAGCTTCCTGCCCCTGAGGCTCTGGATATACTCTGCCCCGTTCTTTATCGGCATGTGTGTGAAAGTATTAGCACTCGAATGTTATTTATATTTTCTCAGCTGTGAATTAGCAAAAAAGTAGCATCATTTCTTGTAGTTTTTGCACAATTTGCACAAGGCAATTACTGTATATATGTCTGGTTACTCTTGTCAAAGTTCCTGACGACCTGGAAGTCCCTGCTGAACTGCGAGTGCATCATTGATCTCAATTCCGGGTATATCGTGGAGGGATCTTCCTTTGCCATCCTGGTAGCTGTATGATCGTCGCCCAGCATCCACTTGCAAAGCTCAAAGGTCATCTGACGCACCGTGTTTTCGTCGACGATGCCGAGGCTGTGTAGGTATTCGTGGGCAAGCACCATGAAAATATACGAGTTGTACTCTTCGGTCGAGCCGGCAATTTTCCGAACAGCTGCCAAAAGGTAGCTGTTCATCACTATCGCGTTGGAGCCCAGCATATGGTAGGCGCCAAGGTTGCTTGGCATCATTTGTAGTATCAGACTCAGCCCCGCCCTGTGCATCCTGAACTTTTGCAGGATAGCTGACTTGACCAGCTCAAACGCCCCGTTAAAGTCCTTCAGGTTGGCTATCCTTTCGCGGAATTGCAACTGCTGCTCTGTCTGCACTGCCATTATTTCGCGGCACGACTGTATAAAGATGTAGCTTCGCAATCTTTTTTACAGCCAGAATATGGCTTTACTGTCGTGGGAGCAAAAGCCAAGCAGTTCGACCTGCGCCACGTAATAGAAAGTTATCCTGATTTCCCAAAGCCTGGCATCCTGTTCCGGGACATCAACCCGGTCTTCAAGAGAAACGACGCCCTCAACCACATTGCCGACGAGTTCTATCGCATCTACAGCACTGCAAAGGTGGACGCGGTGGCCGGCATTGAGTCAAGGGGCTTTGTCATAGCAACCGCGCTCGCGCTAAAGTTCGGCAAGGGCGTGGTGATGGTCCGCAAGGCAGGCAAATTGCCGGGCAAGACCCTGAAAAAGTCTTATGACATTGAGTATGGTAGCGCGATAATGGAGCTCCAGCAAAGCGCGATAAGAAAGGGCGAGAATATTTTGATCGCAGACGACCTGATAGCAACTGGTGGGACTGCCGTCGCTGCAGCGCAATTGATAGAGGAAACAGGTGGCAAGGTGGCCGGCTTTGCGTTCATTATAGAATTGTCAGATATGCGCGGCGCAGACAGGCTGCGCAAGATGGGCTACAAGGTCCAGTCGCTGGTGACATACCATGCTGAATAGCGCGGACATTGGCATCATTGGCGGCACCGGCGTATACGACCCGGGACTTTTCACCAGCAAGCGCGAGATCAAGGTGCACACGCCCTACGGCGAGCCTTCCGATCTTGTTACGATAGGCGAATATTCAGGTGGCAAGGTCGCGTTCATCCCGCGCCACGGCAGGGACCACAGGATACCGCCCCACAGCATAAACAGTAGGGCCAACATCTGGGCTCTCAAGCAGCTCGGGGTCAAGCGCATTATCGCGCCGTCCGCAGTCGGCAGCCTGCGGGAGCGCTACAAGCCCGGCGACATTGCCATTCCTGATCAATTTATCGACTTTACAAAGAAAAGGCAGTACACGTACTACGACGGGGGACAGGTGTGCCACGTTTCTGTCGCAGACCCATTCTGCCCAGAGCTCCGCAGCATTGCAATCGACAGGATAAGAAAGTTGAAATTTACAATGCGCAACAAGGCGACTTACGTCTGCATCGAAGGGCCGCGCTTTTCTACAAGGGCGGAGTCGAAATTCTTCCGCGACGTAATGAAGGCAGACATTATCGGCATGACGCTCGTGCCCGAAGTTGCGCTTGCAAGGGAGTCTGAAATCTGCTACATGTCGGTCGCGACGGTGACTGACTACGACGTGTGGGCCGACAAGCCGGTCAGCTCTGCTGAGATTATTGAGACCCTTGCCAAGAACGTGGAAAAGACGAAAAAGCTAATCGCAGAATTGGTGCCTGCGATCCCCGCTGCAAGAAAGAAATGCGCCTGCGGGAGCGCGCTTGAAGGCGCGCTACTCTGACGGCGGCCCGATCCCTTCAGGCAGAATAATGTCGCCTTCGATCAGCTTGCGCTGTATTGTTAATAGCAACTGTTCAGTGTCGATGCCCATCTTTGCTATTTTATCCGAGGTGGTCTTGGCGATCTTGACGCTCGCGTTGTGGCCGCCGATTCTGCCAAACGCGATTGCAGTGAACCTGAATTCCTGGCCCTTTATTACAAAATAGCCGGCAAGCTTGCTTGCTACCGCGCTCCCGCTGGCACTCTTTACAAATACTGTAACTTGAATGTCATCGTCGTCTTTGCGCATCATTTTTTGGCCTGTCCTCCACTTCCATGTTGCGGTTCACGTTCTCTTCGACCAAGAAGCTCCACCATTCGTGGTCTGTGATCTTAAGGTCCTTGACGTTGACCGCTATCGGCTTGTCGTCGGCATCCTTGAACGTGAGCTTGCCCTCTTTAATCATCTTGACTAGCCGCCAGCGCAGGTGGCCCTTCCTGTTCCTACTTATCGCCACGGCCCACTTCTTGTCCTTCTCGATTTTTGGCATGCCAATATAGTCAACGATTTCTTCAATGCCCAGGCGCTTTTCCTCACAGAACATTTCCTTTGTCAACAGGCTGCGCCAAATGTCCACCGAGCCCATGGTCTTGCCGTTCTCGTTGATGTTGATTACCCCAAAGTAGACCACCTTGTCGCCGCCGGTCGGGTCTGAAGTCGTCATTGCGATATTCTTGATGCAGGATGCCACCTATTTAGTTCTTGCATCCTCGTACGGCTTTTCCAGGACGATTCCAATGTTGTCGACCTTGAGGTTTTTCTTGAAGGGTACGCCGTCCTCCTCGCAGCGCCTCCGGTAGCGGTTGGTGATCGCAAACCTCGGGTGGAGGGACTCAAATTCGGTTTTCGTTATTTCAATGACCATGCCCCTGCCCACAAGCGATTTTGCAGCCGCAAGGGCGCGCTGATCATCATCCCAGGAAAGCGCGCTTGATAATCTAGTGGTGTCCATTTTGCCCTTCTTGACTATCGCTAGAAAGGCCTTGGCCTCGTCTTCGCTTATCTTGAGCTCCGAAACGATGGCCTGCTCCATATTTGAGGGGTTGACTGCCATGTTATTTTACTTCTAGCGCCTTGAGGATGTCCTCGGTGTGCTGCTCGTCCTTTACCTCGTCAGCCAGTATCGTGGTCGCGAGGTTGTACGTGACATGGTCGCTCAGCGCCAGCGCCTTCTTAGCAAGGTTGTTATAGTTCTCGATGGCCTTGCCTTCAAACTGCATTGCCCGCTCTAGCGCGGCCCTGAGCGTGAGATGCTTTGCTGGGTCAAGCGGCCCTATTGTGCTGTGCTTTGCCCACTCTGCAGGATTTCTTGACGCCTTTTCCCCGAGCTCTGAAATCCTGTCTGCAAGCAGCTCCGCATGGGTCAGCTCGCTCGTTGCCTGCATCTTTAGCGCAGCAGCATAAGTCACGAGGCCAATGCCTTCCATGTTTATGCCGACGTACCAAAAGTAGTGGAAAATTCGCATTTCGTCGCAGTAGGCTTTCTTTAGAAACTCAATTGTTTTGGCTGTCGTCGTGCCAAGGATCTTTTTCCCTGTCCTACCCATGCCAGAGAGTTAGGCGGGCGACTATTTATCCTGTGTTAGAACTGCACCAGGTTGCGGTATTTCCTGTATCGCTCCTCAACGTCATCCTTTGTTATCGACAGCAGGCGCTTTACTCCAAAGTCCTCAATTGCAAACGAGCCCATGACGTTACCATATATCACTGCTTCTTTCATCGTGGCAAAATCAGACTTGTTACTGTGGGCAATGTAGCCGAGGAAGCCGCCTGCAAACGAGTCGCCGGCGCCAGTCGGATCGACTATTTCATCAAGGAAAAACGCGGCCGCCGGGAACACCTGATTATCATTTGTAAACAAAACGGCACCGTGCTCGCCCTTTTTGATAATCGCAAATTTCGACCCCCATGACATTATCTTTTTGGCGCACTTTGCCAAATTGGCCTCCTTGCACAGGAGCCGCGCCTCATTGTCATTTATCACAACGCCGCCTGCCATGCCTATCATCCTGACGACGTCATCACGGCTGCCGTTTATCCAGAATTCTATGGTGTCGCATACCACCAGCTTGGGGCTCTGGAAGTGCCTGAGGATCTTGACGTTCTGCTTTGGGTCGTTGTTTGCAAGGTACACGTATTCTGATTTTGCATAATCTTCCGGGATCACCGGGTCAAAGCCTGCCAAGACCCCAAGCTCGGTCCTGTTCGTAACCCTGTTTGACAGGTCGTAATCAAACGTCGAGTCATAGTGGAACGTCTTGCCCCCCTGCACGGTAACGATACCCTTTGTGTCGATCCCTTTTGACCTGATCGCCCTGACGTGTTCGGCGGGCATGTCCGACCCCACGACGCCGACTATGGACGTCTGCGCAAACATGCTTGACGAAATGGAGGCAAAGGTAGCCGCGCCCCCCAGTATTCTGGTCTCTGTCCGGAAAGGCGTGCGGGTGGTGTCAAGGGCCACCGTGCCAAAGACTGTCAGCAACTCCCGTGAACAAGCATTTTTTCGTAAATAAATGCTTGCCAGCACCATTAAATAGCGAGCAGGGCCGATCATCCACAGTTGCAGCTAGTCGTTGCGATCACCGGCGCATCCGGGGTCATTTACGGCATAAGGGCGCTGGAGGTGCTCAAGAAGCTAAAGGTTGAGACGCATCTTATCATGAGTGAGTGGGGCGCAAAAAATATCAAGATAGAGACCGTCAGGACTGCCGACTATGTCAGGTCGCTTGCCACGAGATGCTATGAAGACAGCAACATGGCCGCGCCGATTTCAAGCGGCTCGTTCAAAACAGACGGAATGGCAGTCGTCCCATGCAGCATGAAGACCCTTGCCAGCATCGCAAACGCATTTGACGACAGCCTTGTGTCAAGGGCGGCAGGCGTGTGCATCAAGGAGCAGCGCAAGCTGGTGCTGGTGCCAAGGGAAGCTCCATTGTCGAAAATACACCTTGACAACATGGCCAAGCTTGCAGATGCCGGAACAGTAATCCTGCCGGCGATGCCCGGGTTCTACCACAGACCAAAGACGATGGACGACCTGATAGATCACGTGGTGGGCAAGGTCCTCGATCAGTTCAACATCGACCACGGACTTTTCAAGCGGTGGGGCGGCCAGACTGTATAAGGATTTATAATCTCGCAGTGCTAGTTACATTTAGAAATGCCGGTATGGGGTGACCCCAAATAGCCCGATACAAGAAAAAGTACGCGAGCCGGTCGGTTGACTTTATCGTCCCGCTCATTGCGCTACTGTTCATCGGGGTGATGTTTGTACTGCTTGCCCGCTCGCAGGGAGGCATTGGCTTTATCTTCTTTGCAGCGGCGTCCGGCCTCATGATCTACTGGGTACGCGAGGTAAGGATGATGGCAAGGTCTGAAGAGAAGGCGATGTCAATGGAAATTGATCAGAAGGACTGGGTCTACGACCTGATAAAGAACAATGATGAGATGGTTTTTGTCGCAGAGGTGCCCGGCCCGGAGGACCAGATAAATGTCAAGCTGACAGAGGGTCAGCTCCGCATCAAGGGCGGCCAGAACTTTACAAGAGACGTCCCGCTGGAGCTAACGCAGGAAATGGGCATATCCGACTACAAGTACCGGAACGGCGTGCTCACCATCAAGATTCAGAAGGTTTGACTTCGTCGTAGCTGTCTTCCCACAGTCGCATCCTGTCCATCTTGTTTCTCCTCCTTGCGTCCTGCAGCATGCTGTAGACGCTCTTGTGCATGCTGCCTTTGGCAAGCATCACTATTGCGTCGGTTGCGAGCTTTACCTCCTTGAAATTGCCGATAAAGCCGACCATGTGGCCGTAGACAGAGACGTGGCAGCCGGTCAGCTCTTCTATCATCCGGCGCGCCTTGCCCCCTTCACCAATTATCCGGCCCTTGATGCGCTCGAGCGCGTTTGGCGACTTGCCGGCATAGTCGTGCAGGTCTATCTGCTGGAACATTATTTCCTCGTCTTCAAAGAGCCGGTACGCCCGCTCTGGCGAGAAGCCCCTTGAAATGGCGGTTATCACCTCTATCGCCCTGAAAGCCTCCATCTGCTCCACCGGTTTGTTGCCGGAAATTGTCGCATCGCCGCTCTCGCTGTCGATCTCAATTTCCACTCCGCACTTCTTTTCGATCTGCTGCTTTACCTTCCCGCCCTTACCTATGATGGCGCCTATCCTTTCTTTCGGGATTTTCATCGTATGCTGGAAACTCATGATTATTATTTAATATCTCCTTTGATTTTTTGTACTGCCTGCGCGGTATCGAGAACCTCGATCCCACGCTTCTCAAAGAACCTGTTTACGTTCATTACATCGCGAATTAAAAATTGTTTTGAATTTGGGTGCTGGATGTCGACTGCGGAACCAAAGTCAAACAGCATGATGCCGCTGCCGGTCTTGAAAATGTTGTACTCTGACAGGTCGGCATGAACCAGCCTTGCTTTCTGGTACAATAATATCACCTGTTCGATCACCTGATTGTAATCGTCGGAAGTGACCTCGGATTCTACCAGCGGGGGCACAGAATTGCCTTCGCTGTCTCCCACAAACTCCATTACAAGCACGTTCTTTTTCACGGCTATTGGCGCCGGGACCTTTACGCCGGCGGAGTGCGCGGCCTTCATGTTCTTGAACTCTTTCCTTGCCCACGCAGCTATCAGGCTACGCGACCCGCGCTTTATGTCGGAAAACCGGGGGTCGCCGGCTATGTACTGCATACGCTTCTTGAACTCGGCACTTACCGTCAGGTATATCTTTAGTATGCGGAGCGATCCGTCGGGCGCCACGGCGATGTATACCTTAGACTCCTTGCCTGCGGCAAGCGAGCCCCTAACCTGCTGTATAACGCCGTCGTCCCTCAGGTCGTTGATGACCATGAGCGTCGACACGTCAAAGACATTGTCAAAAACCTGGTAGTCTTCAGAGCGCTTGACAAGAAGCCTGCTCTCCCGCTCCAAGCGCGACAGCCGGCGGTCGGCTTTGTCCATCGCCTTTTGTCCCTCCTCTTTTGGCAGCTCGTCATGCTCTTCTGACATCATGTAAAACTTGGCGACCTTTTGTTATTATGTGTAGTGATACAGCTATTTGTATAATCCATGCGTCGCCGCGTCTTTCTGTATCAGAATTTTATCATTTTTTCACGTTTAGGCTAACTGTGCTGGAACTTGTAGATCATGAGAAACGGCACACCAGAGATTTTTCGTAGGCTTGCCTCTTTTGCCAGCTTCATGTCGAGCGCCTGCTTTACTATCCTGTCACCCACTAGGTTTGCAATGCCGCACTTTTGTAGTAGCTCTTGAGCATATGGCAGCTCAATCACTTCCTGCTGGTAGTATTCCCTTGTAAGGTCGATGACAAGACCGGCCTGCTCCAGCTTGCTTCCGATCAGGTCAAGGTCGCAGATATCCACCATAATCGACGCCTGATAGCGCGTGATCCTTGCAGCGAATGACAACTGCTGTTTTATGAAGGCACAGTATAATGAGGGTTGCTGTCAGCCATATGTTTCTATTTTGATGTCAAACGACCCGTCCTTGCGCTTGCTCCGGTTGGTGACAAAGCTGAGCGGGCTCAGGACCGCGATCACAGAGTCGATCGTCCCCTGATAGCCGCAAATGTGGAAGAACGAGTTTTCTGGAGTTACTTTTTCGCCCACTGTTTTTTCTAGCTGCGATCCCAGCAGCATCTCCACCCTGCCGGTGCTCCCGCGCCACCCCTGCGATAGCTGGTGATCCGGCCTGCTCACCGTCGGCAGGTACTTAAAGTTCGGGTTGCTTGCGGCCATCCTCTCAAGGACGTCGCGGTAGCCCAGCTCCTGTGCATATTTCGCCCCGTGTAATAGTACTATCTCCCTTTTCGACCCGGCGATTTTCAAATGGAGAGCATAGCTCACAAACGGCGCAAGGCCGGTCCCCGACGCGACCAGTATCAGCCGCCTTGTCTCCGGCGTCCCGTCTGCCTTCCTGTCTTCGATGGTAAATGCGCCGGCGGGCTTGCGCCAATAAAGTGAATCGCCTTGTCCCATCCTGAAGAGTGTGCTTGTAAACTTGCCCATCACCGGCTCGGTGGCCCACTTTACATAGAATTCAAAATGCTTTTTTTCTTCGGGCGGCGAAGCCAGCGAATAAGCCCTGTATGTGATTTTGTCGTCGCCGTCAACCTTGAGCCCAAGAGCCACGAACTGGCCGGCCTTGAAATCAGGCACCTCGCTCCCGTCTGCCTGCTGCACCCGGATTATCGCGAGATCCGGCGTCAGGTTCTCGCGGTACGTTATCCTTCCGACATTTGGCGGAGCCTGCCCGGAGCTCATTTACCACCTGTGGAATTGCTTAGATATATTTTGATATCCTTTTTATTGGAGGGCACAAAAAGCTATGCTGGTTTGGCAAGCAAGAAGGGAGTAGTGCTCTCTATTGGCATTGGAGCAGCGATCATTGGATCAAGCTTTCTGATATGGTATGTGCCCCAGAGCAGCCCAGGCGCCTTCGGGCCGCCCCTCACCGACAATGAGGTGATCGCAGACGTGTATGCCCGGCACAACGACCTTGCCGCCGACATTGATGCCAAGTTTGAGCAATGGAAAAACAATGATCCAGTAGTAAGCGACACATTAGCCCAGCTTGATTCTGCCAAATCGCAGATAGACACAATGCGACAGGACCTTGACAACCGGCAGCCCGCGCAGGAATGGAAGGAGAGCTACGACCTTTACAATCAAGCACTTGACGCCTATGGAGCGTACCTGAATGCACTTGGGCAGAAAGTAGACGGCGGCGACAGGACCGACCCCGATCCCGAGCTTACTCAGAACTGGCAGGATCTCGTTGACGAATCAGTCAATGCCATGCCCATTAACAACTAGCTATTTCAAAACTTCTAGAATCTGATCGATCCTCGCGTCCGTCTTGAACGCGCCCGTGTTGAGCGCAGCCCTTGACGCGACAAAGCCTGCAGACTGTAACTTTTCGATTATCTTTTGCACTGAATGAGGGTTTGTCCTGAGCTTCGCCGAGATTTCGTCAGCCCTGAAATAGTAAGGGATTTCGCTTGCTTCTTCAGCCGCAGCGTCAAGCACCTTTTTGCACTGCCTGTCAGCGCCAAGGCCCAGCATTTTTTTCACAAACTCCCCGTCATGGAACGGCCCGGTCCACAGCTGCCCTCCGGTTCGCATCGCGCTTCCGCACAACTCGCATCTTGCATTGCCGTATTCCTTTGCCTTGAACCGGTGGCCGCACTGGAAGCAGTGCTTCACGTAGCCTATGCTGCTGTACACGTCGTTTGCCTCGCTGCTGCTCACCGAGACTGAAGCATAGACGCGCAGGTAGTGCATCGTGGCGTGGACAAACACCGGCTTGATTGCCAGCTCTAGCCTTGAGGCGGTGAGCGCTAAAAGTGAGAGCAATAATCTGATTGCAGTTTCATTGCCGTATCTGTTGTTGAGCGGCCTGCCGTAGTAGCGGCGCAGGCAGACCTCCGGGTATATACCGCACAGCACCGCCGTGTCGGTCGCGGTTATCGACACTAGCCCGCCGTCGAGAACGGCCCGCAGCACGCAGTCGACGTGCCTTGCAGGTGTGCCAAATGGGTCAAGGTCAACTATGCCAAAGCGCTCGCCTTCGCTGTCCCCGTGCAAAAGGAACTTGCACACTTCGTCAATTGAAAAATGACATTTATCATTTACAGAGTTGATTTTGGCCGCTTCTCTGGCCGCCTCTATCGCGATAGGATTGATGTCGTTGCAGTAGACCTGCTCTATTTCCGGCACTTCAACGGCGACTCTGAGGGCCCTTGCTCCGATGCCGGTGAAGGAATCGGCAAACGTCTTGGCAGGAAGCAACGGGGCAAACGCCCTGTAGGCAAGCACTGAAAGGTCACGGTTGAGTTTTGCCGCAGGGTTAAAGAAGGCTGGGACCTTGGGCGGGACCCTGGCGGTGAGCGACGATTGCGGAACGAGGAACGTCGTCCTCCCCTCCACCGTCCTGACAAAATCAGCCACGCGAGAACTGCACGGATGCAATATTTATAGCAGAAACACGTATTCTTGTTTTACCAGCGCAAGTGATAATAAATACGCTGCAAATCAGCATATTGAATAAAATTTGCGCTTGCACGATGGTATCTTAGTCGGCGGGGTAGACGAGGCAGGCCGCGGCTCTATCATTGGCCCGCTAATTGTCGCAGGTGTCAGCGTCCGGGAAACAAGAATGGCGCAGCTCTCTGAAATAGGCGTCAGAGATTCCAAGGCGCTGACCGCTAAGGGGCGCGCCCGGCTTTTCAGAGAGATAATGAAGGTTGCCGATTCTGTTTGCATACGCAAGGTAAAGCCTGCCGAAGTAGACGACAGCGTGTCGTTCCGGGGCCTTAACAGGCTGGAGGCGAAGGTCATGGCTGCCGTCATTAACAATATTGGCGCTGACGAAGTATATGTCGACTGCTGCGACGTCAACCCCGAACGGTACAGAGATTACATTGGGCAGCACCTTATCTGCAGCCCAAAGATGCACTCGATGCACCACGCTGACGCGATCAATGTCGTCGTGTCGGCGGCGTCGATAATTGCCAAGATAACCAGGGATCAGGAGGTCCAGCAGATACGCAACAGGTACCGCGGCATAGGAAGCGGCTACCCGTCTGACGAGCAGACGATGCGCTTTATCCGGCGATGGGTAAAGAAAAAAGGATCCGCGCCGGAATTTGCCAGAAAGTCGTGGAAGCCGCTCCGGCTCTTGCTTGAGCAGAAAGCCCAGTGCAAGCTCAGGGCTTGAAGATGCAGTGTATCATGCCGTGATCCTTGTCAAAGGGCTCGAGGTTGATTATCTGGCCTATTGAAAAGTCGCTCTTTTCCAGCCTGTTTGCTTCCTGCATCACAACTGCCCGCGGCTCCATCGTAACGTCGATGCTCCTTGTTTTCACAACCAAAAGCATGACGCCGCCCTGCTTCAGGTAGGCCGCGCAGTTTGCTATCGCGATCTCTGTCTGGTCCGGCTGCGCAATGTCGCAGTATACGACGTCAACCTTGCCAAACACTGCAAAATATGACTTGGGCTTCCTTGCGTCCTCAAGTATCGGGACCACGTTCTTCCTCTTTGACGCGACGTTTTCAATGAGCTCTCTTGCCACCCTTGTCGCAGGCTCGACTGCAAACACGATGCCGGACGGCCCGACAATGTCAGATACGTGGCTGACCGTAGTTCCGGTGGACGCGCCAAGGTAGAGCACTTTGCTGCCATTCTCTATTGGCATGCTTTTCATGCCCTTTTTCAGCGCGGCTGCAAGCTTGCTCCTGAATGGGTCCCAAAGCCGGTATTCCTCGCCCTCGTATTTGACCAGCTTTTCGCCGTAAACGTTGTTACCCTTGACGAGGTTGAGGGTGGCGGCGTTTTTTTCGCCGTTTGCCGAAATCCACCTAATAGCGTCGCTTTTCAAACCGCTTCCTTCTGTCCTTCTTCTTTCTCATATCACTTTTATCTCTTCCCGCGCCGCCACCGCCGTACCGGCGGCCGCCACCGGCGCCGCCTTCGTACTGCTGGCGCTGCACGTGCTCCCTGTATTTCCTGTCGCGTTCTTTCTCGGGCACCGGCTCCTTGTACTTTTCGCGGATCTCGTTGATGCGGGTATTCAGGCGATCCTGAATCATGCTGTCCTTTCCTTCGTGGCGGTAATAGTCGATCCTTGCCGCTATTGCGACCTTGGACGCGATTGCCCTAGCAATCTTGCCCCGCTGCCACTTTGGCGCGGAATGAATAAGAGGATGTTGGAACAGCAATCCATGCTTTGGCGGCCTTGCGCCGGTCTTGAGCGCGCGGAACAGCGCCTTTTCAGCGCCCAGCACCTGGATTGTGCTTGCCGGCAACATCGCGAGCCTGGCTAGGCTGCCGGCCTTGGCGATTATCCTTGCGCCAACTGACGCGGTCAGCAGTTCCTTGACGTTTGGAGCCACGCTCTCCATCGCGGCTTCGATGTGATCTGCAAGAACCCTGCGCAGGTCCGACTGCGCTATCACCTGGTCTGCAAGCCTCTTGACTATTGCAAGGTTTTCCGGCGTCATGTCGCCTCCCTTGCTGCGCCTTGCCCCGTCAAGTATTATTTCGGCTTTCTTGTCCTGCATGCCGGCGCTCTGCAAAATGTCGGCGGTAATGTTCTCCCGCAGGCCGGCCCTGCTTGCAATCTCTGCGTACGCGACTAGGCTCTGCACGAGGTTGTCAAGCTCGGGGAAATGGAGCCCGTACCATTCGCGCATCCTTGCGCCCACTGTGTTGATTATCTTGTCGAACTCGTCCAGCGCATTTATCGACTGGATGATGTGGAGGTCGAGCCTCTCCGAGGCCTCCTTTACCCTTGACGACGACAGATTTATCGCAAATTCCCGGAGAACCTGCATCGCGTCCTGATCGTTGCCGGCGAATCCGGCCTTTACTATAAAGCCGGGCTTGCCGCCCTGGATCGACTGCTGCTGGTCCTCCGGCATCAGCTGGCTGTTCAATCCTGCCTGCCGCAGCACTGCCGCAACGCTTGCGTCGTTTGTTGTTACAGAGTCGAATGAGCGCAACTTTTCAATGAACGGCCTGATTTCGTCAGGGGTCGCGCCGCTCTTTAGCAGCCTGTATGACCTGATTGCATTGTCGAACTTTTTTGACACCACGAGGCTGCCGCCCTGGTCAAACGCGGCCACGCCAAGCTCCAGGAGGACTACAGAGCAGTTGTTTGCCATTCAGAACACCTACAATACAGCCATTTAAAAAAGCTAGCATTATTACCTGAAAGGCGGACACTATATCGATTGGGACTGGCAAACGACGATAGGCATGAGCTGGAATCGCTTATCAAGGCGGCGGCGCGCGACCCGAAAGTGCCGATAGGGCTGGCGCGCAAGATGGTGCCCACGCAGGGGAATATTGAGGATTTCGCCTACGGCCTTGTCTCCGGCATGGTGATGGGCAACTTCATCGCACAGTTCCAGAGCAGGAATGGTAGGCAGCCTGACAGGGACGAAACTGCGGACATTCTGTCGATAATGATGGTTAGAATGCCGCGGCTTCGCATGTCGATAATGAAAGAGCTCGACCTGCGCTAATATGCGAGTAAACGTTTATCTAACGAACGGCATGATTATTTTCCGCGTTGCTGGATAAAGACAAGTCCAAGCTGCCGGTCGCCATCAAAGATGTTGTCATCATTGGCGTCGGCGTTCTTGTAGTCTGGCTGGTCATCTGGGTAAGCTTTGGCTCCAACCCGTTCTACGTCGTGTCCAGCGGCAGCATGGAGCCGGTGCTCCAGATCAACGACGTTCTCATTGTGAGGGACGGCGGATCGTGGGCCGAGCTTAAGGTGGGCGCCATCATTGTATTCAACAGGCCCGACGGAGGCGACAGGGTCATTGTCCACCGCATAATTGAAATCGATGAAGATGCGGACGGCGACAGGACGATCAGGACAAAAGGAGATGCAAACCCCTCTCCGATACCCGGGACTGACTATCCGATCAAAGAAGACGACTACATCGGCAAGGTAGTTTACGTCGTGCCCGGCATC
Organism: Nitrososphaera sp.; assembly: GCA_035283265.1. Classification (GTDB taxonomy): domain Archaea; phylum Thermoproteota; class Nitrososphaeria; order Nitrososphaerales; family Nitrososphaeraceae; genus Nitrososphaera. The sequence goes on along the minus strand of DATEUD010000049.1, from coordinate 38,802 downwards.
GGGGTCATAACCAAGGTCATCAGCCCCCCCGTCAACTATATCATAATAGCGATAATCCTTGCGATCCTGTTCTTCAACAGGCTAGGCAGAAAGGATAAGGGCGCGGCACCGGCAGGAATAGATAATAAGAGTCAGCCGCCGGCATGATGAAGTCCAAGACGGCCTACCTTACGTTCGACACGCCGACTAGATGCGCGTTTATCAACATCAACTCCAGCTCTAGCTTGCGACCCACATCATTAACCTGAAATAAAGACACGCCGTATCTTTAATGGAGCATTATTAGCAAATCTCTGAAATTCATGGCCTTCGTCCTACTATAGTATGACTAATAGTATAAGGTTTTAGCGTCGTATTTTGGTCGTTTATATATAAATACACAGTATTTGATTCTTATAATATATAAGGCATTTCTTTGCATAATGTTGCATAATGAGATAATAATATAAGCAATACTAGAATATATGACATTTCTATTATGATATTTAGCACATTATTGAAGAAATTGACCAATCCAAATTGCGACCGATTGCGGGCTACAAATCGGCGCTTTATTCTACCAAGTCCATTTTTGTAACCATGTACGGGTTATTATCCATCGCAAAGCAGATATTTTACGGCGAGTTTGACGGCAGGCGGCAAAAGCTGGTGCGTGTAAAGGTAATAGGCGAATAGCTGCGTGTGAATTGTATTTATTGCAATTTATTTGGCATAATTTGCATAAGATTTCAATGGTGCAGATTAATTCTACTATGATATGGTAGCAAGCAGGTATATATATAGCGCCTTTATAAAGCGGCATGTAATGCCGCAGACCAAGCCTATCGTCAGCATCGAGAACGTTGTAGCTTCTGCTACCGTGAACCAAACTGTCAACCTTAATCTCATTACCCAGATTTTTCCTGATGTGGAATACCACCCAGACCAGTTCCCCGGCTTGGTGTTCAGGCTCAGGTCGCCAAAGACTGCAACCCTGATATTCAGCTCAGGCAAGATGGTCTGCACCGGCGCAAAGTCTGAAAAGATGGCAATTCAGGCAGTCAAGAACGTAGTCTTGAAGCTGAAAAAGGGAGGCATACCGCTCGAGCACGAACCACAGATTGAAATCCAGAACATCGTGGCATCAGCAAGCCTCGGGGGCAAGATACACTTGGAGCTGGCCGCAAGGGTGCTGCCAAGGAGCATGTACGAGCCCGAGCAGTTCCCCGGCCTGATTCACAGGATGCTGGACCCAAAGACGGTAATCCTGCTGTTTGCCAGCGGCAAACTGGTATGCACGGGCGCCAAGAAGGAAAGCGAGGTTTACCGTGCAGTGCACAACCTGCACACGCTTCTTGAAGAAAAGAACCTGATGATATACGAAGGCTAGTCTGTTTCGTACTCGCCTTTCGCGGCCATTTGCTTCATAACAGACTCGAGCGCGTTTTCATCTATCATCCCGGCCTTGTACAGCGCGCTTATGATGTCTTTGATCCCTGCCACGGCGTGGAGTCTTACTCCCATCTTTTTCAGCCGGTCATCTGCCCCCTCGTGCCTGTTGACAAGCGCCACGACGTCTTCCACAATCGCGCCATTGGCGCGTATTGTTTCGACTGCACTGCTGACCGACGTGCCAGTGGTCGCGACATCATCGACTATGACCACTTTTGATCCGGATTTTAGGAAGCCCTCGATCGTTTTGCCGGTGCCATGCCCCTTTGACTCCTTTCTGGCGTAGATGAAGGGCCGGGACATTTCGTAGGCAAGGGCCGAGCCGAACACGAGTCCGGAGGTTGGCACGGACGCAAACGTGTCAAACTCACCCACGTTTTTCGTGACAGTGTCCTTTAGCGCGCTTATCGCAAGCCGGAAATACGCCGGAAAGCTTGGCAGGACCCGCAGGTCGATATAGTACGGGCTCTGCTTGCCGCTTGCAAGGGTGAACACCCCGAACCTCAGCGAATTGCTCTTGAGCAGGAATGAGGCGAACTCGAGCATAAAGTCCTTGGCGGGCACACCATACATGTAAGAAAGGATTTATTTTAACCCTTCATGACAAGACTGGATGCCGGAAATATGGCTCAGGTACGGCACCACCGACGTGGTGCTCGAAATCAGGTTTGAAAACCTGGCAAGCCAGATCTCTTCCACTTTTCAGGTGTTGCCCGAGGAAGAAATCAGGTCCGCGATCGCCAGCGTGCCTCTGACCAACAACATGCTTGTTCTCGCGCTGTCAGACTCAAAAGCCGCAGGCAAGGCCATTTCGATGCTTGCGGAGCAGGTCCGCGAAAAGAGCCTCAATATCACAGTCGACGTGCCGCACAGGGCGGCCAGCGCACTCCGCGCCAGCCTGGCAGGCAACGAAACAATTTCGATAAACCGCATCGACTACCACTCACTTCAGGATCGGATGGGAAAGTTTCAGAGCACCGTCATGATTTCTACTGTTGGGTACGACCCGCTATTTGGGTTCGCCGGCGCGCCCACCGCGCTCCTGCGCAACCTGCTTGCCAACTCGATGGCTGAAGCCTTCAAGGCAAGAAAGAACAACAGGCCAGCGCCCGGCCTGCAGGGAGGGCCGCTCAGGGTAGCCGCTTCTGCAACGTCAAGCATCCCGGCTACGTCCGTCGAGCTCGTGGCCAGCAGCGACGGCATAGCCGGAGTCCACACTGGAAGCATCAACGAAGCATTTGAAAAGGCCATCTCGCAGCTCCAGTCCATCTCGGCCGTCGAGACCGACCCGGTAAAGTGCGCCATAATAAGCGCGAGCAGCGAAGCTGGCACGCACGCGACTCTTGCCGGCTCGCTAAATTCGCTCTGGAATTCTGTCCACGCAGTGAAGGAGGGCGGCTCAGCGATACTGGTTGCGGAAAACCGCGAAGGCGTGGGGGGCGGGGCGCTCCAGATGTTCATAGAAGGCCGGCTAGGGCCGGAGCAGCTGCAGCAGAGCCCCTACATTGACGGCCTCGAGCATTTGTTATTTATCGAAGAGCTTCGGCAGAAACTAGAGCTCGGGCTTGTCTCCACACTGCCGCACTATTATGCAAGCAGCAAGCTAGGCTTTTCCACCTACGCCGGCATGAAGGACATACTTGACAAGCTGCCAGAAAAGTACGGCAAGAATTTCAAGGCGCTCGTCCTGTCAGACGCCGACATTGTCCTGCTCAAGCCCAAGGCGTAAGCGATGTTGGAATTGGCGCGCATATCACAGCGATCCCAAGCGCCACGAAAAAGAGTGCTTTGCGCTTTGACGAGAGTGGAGTGACATCATCAAGTGGCGCGCTTTCCGGTGCCCTGAGGCTGAAGAACAGCACCAATAGCGCCATGGGGAAGAACCCGAGGGCGAACAGCATTGCTATGCTGACATAGGTCAGCACCTTGTGCCAGCGCACTCCCAGCGCGGACCGCGCAAGGTGGCCGCCGTCAAGCTGCCACGCCGGCATCAGGTTCAGAAACGTGATTAGAAAGCCAAGCCAGGCTGCAAATAGCACCGGCGATATTACAAGCACCATGCCTTCTACCACCATGCCTGTCAAGTGAAGCGTGGCCACCATTAGCAAGCTTTCCCCAAACGGAAGCGTAGCCAGTTCATTTTCTCCAAACAGCCTTTGCGCTTCTTCGGTAGTTATCATGGTTGATATCGTAGAGCCGTAGATCGACACGATTATCGTCACTATCAGGCCCGCTATTGGGCCGGCGATGCCTACATCAAACATGACATTCCTGTTGGTCATGTTAGCCCTTAGCACTATCAGTGCCCCAAATGTGGGTAGAATACCGGGAATACCGGGTATAAAGTAGGGCCACGACGCCTTGATGCCGTATTTCCTGTTCGCCAGTACGTGTCCGAGCTCATGTATGCCCAGTATTCCCATCAAGGATATAGTATAGATGGCTGCCAACAAGACCGGGTCCAGCTGCGTTCTGGCAAGTGGCGAGCCAGATCTAAGTATGCCGTCGACAAATACCAAGCAGACCGCTGCAATGAAAAGCAGGAACGGTACTGACTGCCCGTATTTGCTCCTTGGTTTTTGCTTTGGCACCTTGGCCACCGTGAGCACGATGCCGTCGTCCACCGAGAACCGCACCGTCGACAAAGTGGGCATCAGCCGGGAGACATATTTCGACCTCTTTGCGGCTGCAACCATTCCAACCCTGCCAAGCTCCTTCAGGAGCGCCGGGAACTTGTCCTTGACTTCAGAGTCGGCTATCAGAAACTGGACATAGTCCTCCCTAGTGTTCCGCTGGAAGTTCTTTACCGTAAAAAACGACGAGACTATCGGAAGCACGCACGAATAGTCGCCGTTGAGGAAAGAAGTTGCCACCAAACATCTCTTGATTGCCAACGCAATTAAAATATTGTCCCTGCAGAGACCCTTAAGGTTAAATAGTGTGTTTCTGTCTTTAGTTGTTGCTTTGCAAACTGCTCTGCGAAAAGTGGGCGACTATGTTGTACGCCGCTGCGACGAGAGCGACCTTACGGCGGTTATCGACATCAACCTGGCCGCGCTGCCAGAACACTACTCTGACTACTTTTTCGAATCTATACTGCGCGAGCTGCCAGAAGCATTTATCGTCGCAGAGCTGGGCGGCAAAGCAATCGGCTACATCATGTGCAAGATCGAGTTTGGGTTCTCCAACTTCCGCAAGCTGGGCTTTGTCAAGAAAGGGCACGTCGTTTCCGTGGCCGTGCTAGAGGAACACAGGAACAAGGGCCTGGGCAAGGCTCTGATGCTTGAAGGCATCAATGGCGTGATGCACAGGAAGAGCGACGAGATCTACCTTGAAGTGAGGGTCAGCAACACCGGCGCAATCAAGATGTACGAGAGGCTGAACTTTGAGATAAAATCCAGATTGCGTTCGTATTACAGGGATGGCGAGGACGCCTATCTCATGGCGCTGGAATTGAGCTAAAAAGATTATTAAGATGCTGCAGGAGCCTTTCCGCTATGAACGTTAAAAGAAAGGGGAGCAGGGGAACAGGTGCAGCCCTCCTTGTCATTTCCATTCTTGCGTTCATTGCCTACGCTTACTTTCTGCTCGGCAGCAAGTGGGGAATGCTGGTGCTGCAGTTCACCGTCCTAGGCGCAGTGGCGGTCCTCCTGACCGTGCTTGGGTGGATTGGATATACGATGCTCACCGCGCCAAGGGAAGAAGAAAAGGCCTAGCGCCTGACTGAAACGTCGGCCACGATCTGATATATTCTTGGGCCAACTTCCCTGACCACCCTGACCCCTAGAACTTGATGATCATATTTTGCAAAAGCGGCGTGTGCGTCATGCAGGCCGAGCTCTTGGCCTGTCCTTTTGCTGTCTGCCTTGAGGTGGGCAAAATAATGCACGATGCCTTTTTCCTTCAGCGCAAGCACCGCTGAATCGACAAACTCTTTGGCCTTTTCCGGCAGCGGCATAAGAACACGGTCGGCATGCTCTGCAAGCTGACCTTTTATCACTTCTGCGGCATTGCCGCATATCGAGACGACCCTGTCCTGCACCTTGTTAAGTTTCGCATTGACCCTGTCGAGCTCGCTTGCAGCGGCATTCGAGTCGATGCTGTAGACCCTACAGGTCTTGTTTGCCTTTGCTATCACGACGGAGTATGTGCCCACGCCGGCAAACATGTTGACGATCGTTTCGCTGTCGCCCACCATGCGGGCGATCCTGAGCCTTTCGGTGGACAGGCGGGGCGAGAAATACGTCCTTGCAACATCGACTTTGAACCGGCAGGCATGCTCCTTGTATTCCGTGGTCGTCCTGTTTTCGCCTGCAATGAACTCCAGGTCTCGGACCCTGAAATCGCCTCTCACGGGCGAGACTTGCGCAAAAACCGCCTTGGCTGTCTTGACGTTGGCCATTATTGCGTCGGCTATCAGCTTCTTTTTCGACATTAGGTCATCCGGGATCTTGATAATCACAATGTCGCCTATCTGGTCAAACGCGGAATAGACCTGCGCGGTTTCTTCTGGAGTCAGAATGCTGCCAAGAACCTGTTTTAGCATGTGTGGCATTAGGAATTCTTCACGTAGTAATAGTTACCCGATTGTTTCTGCTCGCGGTCGAGCCTACCGGCTTCCTTGTTGACGCGCGGCCTGCCCGTCGTTTCGTCGCGCCGGTACGTAATTGAAAGTGCCTTGAGGAAGCGATTCATGCCTTCTTCCTTTCTCATGGGCGCGGTTGCAAAGCCTTGCAGGCCCGGCTGCCCCTCAAAAATCACCATCGTATCTGCTACAAGGTCGATCAGCTGCATGTCGTGGTCGATAATGATTGCAGACTTGCCCTGCGCCCTTACAAAGCGCTGGAGGAACTTTGCGACGGCTATCCTATCCTCTGCGTCCAGAAAAGCAGACGGCTCGTCCAGCGCGTAAATGTCTGCTTCGCGCAGGAGCGACGCAGCTACTGCGACCTTTTGCAGCTCGCCCCCGCTCAGGTTCTTCACGCTCTTTTCATACAGCTTCTTGACGCCCATGGGGATTATGATCTGCTCCTCCACCGAAGAGCCCTCTATCGGACTCTGGTAAGCGGCATACATCAGGGATCGCACGTCGCCGTCATATTCCTGATTCAAATATTGCGGCTTGTACGATATCCTAGCTCCGACGTCTATCGTGCCGGAGTCTGGCTTGTCGACGCCGGCCAGCATGCGCATGAACGTCGTCTTGCCGAGCGCGTTTGCGCCCACGATCCCGACTATTTCGCCCTTCCTCACCTTGCCGGCCATGATTTCAAGCTTGAACGACGGGAACGACTTTCTCAGGTCAGAGTAGCTGGCAGTTGGTATGTCCAGAATGACGTCTTCGTTTATCGCGGCGATATCGAACTTGAAAGCCTTGTCGCGGAAGCGCACGTTTTCAGCAGGCAGGAACCCTTCAAGGAAGTTGTTGATGCCCACCTTTGTGCTCTGGAGGGTTGAGACGATGCCGTACGCCCCCGGCTCGCCGTAAATGAGGTGGATGTAATCTGAAAGATAGTCGAGAAGCGTCATGTCGTGTTCTACTACCATCACGCTCTTGCCCTCCTCTGCCAAATCTCTTAGCACCTTGGCGACTGCGAGGCGCTGGTAGACGTCGTTATAGGAGGACGGCTCGTCGAAAAAGTAGTATTCGGCGTCCTTTGCGGCCGCGACTGCAACTGCAAGCCTTTGCAATTCGCCGCCGCTCAGTTGCGCAATGTCGCGGTCCAGAATGTTCTGCAGACCCAATTGCTGCACTAATTTTTCAGCGACCTTGCGCTCGTCATATTTCTTCAAGAGCTCTTTTGGCGTCCCCTTGAAGGCCTTTGGGATAAGGTAGACCAGTTGCGGCTTGATGCTGGCGCGCATCGTGCCGTTCGCTATCTTGTCAAAGTGTGATTTCAGCTCGGTGCCCTGAAAATACTTTAAAATTTCGTCCCACGAAACGTCCTGCTCGTACTTGCCGAGGTTGGGCTTCATGTTGCCAGACAGGATGTTGACTATGGTAGACTTGCCCATGCCGTTCCTCCCGACAAGGCCGACAACTGCGCCCTTTTTCGGGATCGGCAGCCTGTAGAACCGGAAGGAATTGATGCCGTATTGGTGGACCTTGTCCGTGGAAAGCTCTTTTGCAAGGTTGACAATCACTATCGCGTCAAAGGGGCACTTTTTTATGCAGATGCCGCAGCCCGTGCACAGGTCCTCGGAAATGAGTGCCTTGTTGTCCTCCGGCCGCTGCACAATGCACGCGCCGCCGGTCTTGTTCACTGGGCAGTAGATGATACACTCCAGCCCGCATTTCCTTGGCTGGCACAGCTCCTCGTCGAGTACCGCGACCCGATGCGTATTTTCTGCTTCAGAATTGCCCAATTACATGTAATTTTTACAATAATGCGTTATATAGCTATGCCCTTGAACCTGGCAAGCTAATCGGTAAAGTATTTTCTCATAAAGTCAGACATCTTTAACTTGCCGGCCACTTCAGCATCATAGAGCTCCTTGTGCTTGTCTGAAAAATGCTTTAGCGTAAGCCTCACCTTGTCTCCGCAGACCTTGCATTTCGCCTTTCCAAACACGCCGTAACTATAATGGCTGCCCTTTTGAAGTCATCGGTCATGTGGGGAGCAAAGTTAAATTAGCCCTCTGGCAAATGTCAGGGTAAGCCGGTCATAGCGGCAGGGTGCGACCCGGTCCCATTCCGAACCCGGAAGTCAAACCTGTCGTCGCTGCTGTGTTACTGATCTGCGTGAGCGGTCGGGAAGCAGCAGTGCTGGCATCTTACTTATCCACATATTCTCCAAGGTGTATCGTCTTCACCAGACGCCTGACATTGTGCGCTATCCTGTCTATTGTCTTGAAAGCTGACGCAAGCCCGGCCGGCTCCCACGCCCGGGTTTCAATGATGCAGCAATAGTTGGCCGCCTTGACTGTTATTCCTTTCACTGCTTCCTTCATGATGTTGCGCGCAAATTCCTCCGACAAGGCCATATCTTTTGCGAGCACGTTTGCAATCACGCCGCCACTCCATCCCATGCTTGCAACCTTGCCGTTATGCAGCTGAAAGTAAGGCGCGGCGTCAAGCAGCTTGTGGGCGTTGTCGTCAGTGTCTACGATAAAGTCATTCTCCACAAGGCAGTAGACGTTATAGAAAGGCCCCATGCGCATCACATCCTCTACGCCAACAAAATCGACGTTGCCGCTTGCCACCCTGAGGAAGCCGTCCTTGTTCGAAAGCCACCGCTCAAAATACGGCCGCTTCATAGGGTGCACATCCAGCTCCATGCTGCCTGTCCTGCAGCTAAAGCCCTGATCCTCAAGGGCATCAATAAGAGCGTTAAGCTGGAACACCGGCATGCTGCATCACGATGGCTGCTTTTCGTCCTCCATCAGCAGTTTCACAAGCGTCCTAACGCCAAAGCCTGTTGCGCCTTTCGGATTGTAGCTCTTTTCATGCGTCCCATCCTGCGTCCAGGCGGTGCCGGCAATGTCGATGTGCACCCACGCCGCGCCGTTGGCAAAATTGGAAAGGAATGCTGCAGCTGTTATTGCGCCTCCGGGCCTGCCCCCGGTGTTCTTGATGTCCGCGTAGGCGCTCTTGATCTGATCGTGGAACTCGTCGTAGAGCGGAAGCTCCCACATCTTTTCCCCGGTCTTGTCGGCAAGCTTGCGCAGCCTGTCTGTCAGCTGCTTGTTTGTGCCGACGAGTGCAGCGACGTTTGAGCCTAGCGCGATTATGGCGGCCCCGGTGAGTGTTGCCAAATCAATGACTGCCTTTGGGCCGTAGGTGGCTATACCGTAGGCGATTGCGTCAGCAAGTATCATGCGTCCCTCGGCGTCGGTATTGAGCACCTCGACCGTCTTGCCGTTGTACATCCTGATGATGTCTCCCGGCCTGTAGGAAGTTGAAGAAGGCATGTTCTCGACCGACGGCACGATGCCTACCACGTTGACTGCCAGCTTCATCGAAGCGACTGCCCGCATGACTGCAAGGACGGTGCATCCGCCGCACTTGTCGAATTTCATTTCGTCCATCTTTTCTCCGGGCTTTATCGAAATGCCGCCGGTGTCAAACGTGACAGCCTTTCCAACGAGCAGGTACGGCTTTTGCTGCTGCGGGTCGCTGTTGCCATTGTATTCAAGGATTATCAATTTCGGCGGGTTGTTGCTCCCCTTGCCGACTGCCACGATTCCCCCCATCCCCATGTTCTCCAGCTCGTAGCGGTCGATTACGCGCGCCTTCATGCCGTGTTCCTGCGCAAGCGAGAGGGCCGTGCTTGCGAGCTGGGCCGGCGCGAAGTCGTTTGGCGGCAGATTGCCAATGTCGCGGGCAAAATTCACTGCCTCTACTACGAGGCCGGCCTTGTCTGCAATCGACTGGAATTTTGGAGAATCAGAGTTGATCAGTATCGCGACTTCATCGATTCTTGTCGCCGGCTCCTTTGCTTCTTTGTACTTGTCAAAAGAATAAAGCGCAAGCGTCACTCCCTCAGTCATGGCCTCGATCAGCCCCTCGTCAAGGTTTGAAAATTGCAGAACCGAAAATTCCTTTGCACCCAGCTCTTTTGCTTTCTGCGCTGCCTTTCCGGCGCAGATGCGCGCGCTTTCGTCCGTGAATTTTTCCTTCTTGCCAAGGCCAAGCAGCATTATCTTTTTCATTGGCCCCTTACCATGTGTGTAGACAAGGATCGACGAGCCAAAGTTCCCGCTGAACTCCTTGTTCTCCAGGGTCTCTTTGATTGAGGCAAAGACCCCCGGGTCGAGCTCTTTTGATTGTGTAAAGTCCTGATCGCCTTCAAACACGCCTATCACCAGAAGCGAAGTCTGCTTTTGGTCTATCTTGGTCTTCTCGACTTTGACCTGCACCATAACGTAAAGACAAGACGGGGAACTTTTAAACTATTCAAACGGGAACCTGGCGCCGTGGCTGAGCAGGCCGGCCAGCCTTTTGAATACGTTGGTTGGCGTGTAGCACGACATTGAAGTGCTGTCGTATTCACATGCCGCAGCAATGTCGCTGGTCTTGCCGCCCCTGAACATGCCGGCGATGATTTGGCGCACGACCGGCAGCAGTCCCGAGCGCGCGCCGTATGCACCATTCTTGTTGATCAGCCAGAACATTTTTGTCGCGTCATAGCCGGGCGGAAAGATCATTTCTTTCGCTTCCTTTGCCTCCTGCGAATAATAGTGCCCGGCGACCCTTATCCAGCCCCGGGAAAGCGTGCTCGCTACTTTGGCAAACTTGGCGCACGAGTAGCACTTGTCGTCGTAAATGAGAAGCGGCCGCTGAAACATCGACGATAGCGACACATGTAATATCCTCCTGCCAATCTTTTAAAGCTTGGGCGCAGCTATGTTTTTATTTTCCTGCAAAGAGCTTTTTCTTGTCTTGCAATTTACGCGGGATGATAGACATGGGCTTTAACATGCGATATCTTGATCTGAAAAGGAAGATCCGGGACGTGCGCATGTGGGCCATCCAGGGTATCGCAGAGGCCGGCTCGGGCCACCCCGGCGCTTCGTTTTCGGCAGCCGAGATAATGGGCACCCTGTATTTCAGGAAGATGAAGCACGACCCTTCAAATCCTGGCTGGGAAGACCGCGACTATTTCATCAATTCAAAGGCGCATTCGGCGCCGGGCTTTTATTCGACGCTTGCAGTCGCCGGCTACTTTCCACCTGAGGAGATCAAGACTCTGCGAAAGTTGGGATCCCGGTTGCAGGGTCATCCAGTCAGGTACTCTGAGCATCAGAAGCACCACAGCGTGCCGGGCATCGAGTACTCGGGCGGCTCGGAGGGTATTGGGCTTTCAGTTGGAATAGGCATAGCGCTTGCCAGAAAGCTCGATAGTGAAAAGAACAAGAGAAACAAAGTCTACGTCTTAATTGGTGACGGCGAGTCAAACGAGGGCCAGATTTGGGAGGCGTCGATGGCTGCCGGGAAATTCAAGCTCGACAATCTGGTTGCGATACTTGACCGCAACCGCATCCAGCAGGATGGCTTTACTGAGGACATCATGCCACTTGACCCGACAAAGGACAAGTGGGCGGCGTTCAACTGGCAAGTATTTGAAGTGGACGGCCACAGGGTCGAACAAATAGTCGACGCGCTCAACAAGGCCGCACAGGTGCACGACAAGCCTGTGATGATAATCGCCAACACCATCAAGGGCAATGGCATACGCCATATGGCAAACAACCCTCAGTGGCATGGAAAAGCGCCGCCCAAGAGGCACACTGAAGTGCTGTTGGAGGAGCTTGAGAGCGAATGCCTGATCGCGCCCTCCATTATCGCCGGCGAGCGGGAGAATTATGAGGACAAGATAAGGAAGGTTGAGCGGGAAGGAGTCGACATGATCCACCTGGACGTGATGGACGGCCGGTTCGTTCCAAACACCACGTTCTTTGCTGACACTATCAAGAAATTGAGGCCCACTACCAGCCTGCCGTTTGACGCTCACCTGATGATTGAAAAGCCTCTCGAGCAGATACAGGAATACATTGATGCAAGATGCGACATTATCACCGTGCACGCCGAAGCTTGCACAGAAAATGAATTCCGCGAAATTCAGGAAAGACTTGTTGACGCCGGTATCAGCCCCGGCATCGCCATCAACCCCGGGACCGATGTGCCAAAATGGCTCTACTACTGCCTGCACGACCTTGACGTCATCATCGTCATGTCGGTCAACCCCGGCTTTGCGGGCCAGAAATTCATGCCCGAAGTGCTGCCAAAGATGGTGGCGCTCAACAAGGAGCTCAGGAAGCACGGCTTTAAGGGATACGTCGAGGCCGACGGCGGCATCGACGCGATAACGCTCCAGCAGTCGTACGATGCCGGCGCCCGGATTTTTGTGGCTGGCGCTGCAGTTTATGGTGGCGGGGACATACACGGCTCGGTTATACAGCTGAGGCACAAGGCGGCAGTTGCGCTAGAAAAAAGGCTTCTCAACCACGCGACGCAACTCAACATCAGGCCTGACTGGATGAAAGCCCGCAAACATATATTGATTCCATATGCAAATGAGCTTGGAATAGAGGAAGAGCTCCATGTTACTAAGTAGCGAGAAAAAAACCGCGGACATGAGAGGCACCTACGGCGATACCCTCGTGGAGCTTGGAAGGGACGACCCCCGCATCGTCTGCGTAGGAGGTGACACGACCGACTCTCTCAAGACAAAAAAATTTGGCGACAAGTATCCCGAGCGGATGTTCAACGTCGGGATCGCAGAAGCCAACCTAGTCTCGGTGGCTGCCGGCCTTTCAATAGCCGGCAAGATTGCGTTTGCCAGCACCTATGCAGCGTTCATCCCCGGCAGGTGCATCGACCAGATCCGCAACACCATTTGCTACCCCAGCCTCAACGTCAAGCTGGTTGTTTCCCACGGCGGCCTCACGGTAGGGCCCGACGGTGCCACTCACCAGCAGTTAGAGGACTTTGCAAGTATGAGGGCCATACCCAACATGAGGGTCATAATTCCGGCGGACGCCGTTGCAGTCAAACACTTGATAAAGACAATAGCGCGCACGCCCGGCCCGTTTTACATGCGCCTTGCAAGGCCCTCAAGCGAAGTGATATACGCCGACCACGCAGAGTCGTTTGAGGTTGGCAGGGGCAATGTACTTGAGGACGGCTCTGACGCGACGATAATTGCTTGCGGCCTGATGGTCGGAAGGGCACGCGAAGCGGCTGAGGAGCTCCGCAGGAACGGCGTTTCCTGCAGGGTGGTCGACATGTTTTCGATAAAGCCGATTGACAAGCAATTGGTCGTAAAGTGTGCTAAGGAGACAGGCGCCATAGTCACAGCAGAGGAGCACAACATTATTGGCGGCCTTGGGGGTGCAGTATCTGAAGTAGTGGTTGAGCACCATCCAGTTCCTGTAAGGCGCGTGGGAGTGCATGACACATTTGGCGAGTCTGCCCGCGACGAAGAGATAGATACGCTGCTAGAGAAGTACGGCCTGACCGCAACAGAAATAGCGAAGGCAGTGCTTGAAGCAAGGAGCAGGAGCAGAAAATGAAGATCTTCCTCGACACTGCAAACGTTGAATCGATCAAGAAATACAATGACATGGGGCTTGTAGATGGCATAACAACAAACCCGACATTATTGTCGAAGGAGAAGGGCAACCCGGCAGAGATCATGCGCCAGATTGTAAAAATAGCCAAGGGGCCGGTGAGCCTCGAAGTCGTCGGCACCACCACGGCGGAAATGATCGAGGAGGCCCACAGGCTAAAAAAGTACGGGCAAAACGTAGTGGTAAAGATCCCAATGATCCCGGACGGCCTAAAGGCCGTCAAGAAATTAAAAGAGGAAGGCATCCAGACGAACGTGACTCTGATATTTTCAGCAAACCAGGCAATCCTGGCTGCAAAGGCCGGCGCCGCTTACGTTAGCCCGTTCATCGGCAGGCTGGACGACGCAGGGCAGGAAGGTATGGCAGTCATCAGGGAAATCGTGCAGATTTTCAAGAACTACCAGTTTGACACAAACGTGCTTGTTGCAAGCATCCGGCATCCGCTGCATGTAATCGACGCGGGCAAGATCGGCGCCCACGTAGTCACGCTGCCGCCAGAAATACTGGGCAAGATGTTGACGCATCCACTGACTGACAAGGGGCTTGCCGGGTTCCTGAGCGACTGGGAAAAAGTGAAGAAGGAAAATCCCAACCTTACGATCTAAGAAGCTTGATCACCCTTTTGGGGATGTCCTGCAGCCTGCTGACAGCGATCGCCTTTTCGTAGTTGAGGTATTTCAGGTTGTGGCCTATGCCGACAGAGTCGTTGACGTTCCGGCCCACCCCTATTGCCACCATCCTGATGCCCATCTTTCTGTACGAGAGCACCATCGTCCTTACCGCGTCAAAGTCTGAAGGCTCGCCGTCTGTCAGCGTGACAAGTATGTCTGGCTTGAACGATTTGAGCACCGGCTCGAGCAGGCCATAGACCTCTGCTAGGGGCGTGCCGCCGCTCGCCCTGATCTGCGCGAGGCGCCGAGAGCACACCACCGACCACTTTATGTTTGGCGGCTTGACGACCCAGCACTTTACCTGCCGCTTGTCGGTGCTGAACGCATAGACTGCAAACTTGATCCCAAGGTAGTCCAGCGCTTCGCAGAGTGCGATCGTCGCCTGTTTGTATTCTAGCTCAACGTCTGCTATGCTGCTTGAATGGTCGAGCAGTATCGCGACCTTGGTCTTGATCGACAATTTGAAATCGCTGAGGAATGTCTTGGGCAGCGCCTCGACGTAGCTTTCAACGTCAAACTCGTCGCCGGCCTCTTCGTGCCGCTCGACCCACCCGGTTTTCCAGTCCCGGAAGGCGGCCTTGACCTTCCGTATCAAATCAATGTCGTAGATTTGCGTCTCGTCGACGTCCATCTTGTCTGGCACGCTCAGCCCAAAGTCTTCTAAGGATTCGTAGCCCTTGTTCTCTGTCTTTTTGCTCTCCTTGACAAGGGTCTCAAACTCGCGGAACACATCGTGGCCTTCGTAGATCTCCTTTGTCTTTTCCTCCACTTTTTCTTTTTTGTGCCGCATCTTCACTACTTTTTCCACCTGCTTGAGCAGGTCGCTTTGGCTGAGCGACGCGCCGACCCTTGTCCTTGGCGCCAGAACGGGGATCGAAACAAGTGGGTCAAGCTCGAGCATCTTGGTCAGTTTTGGAATGTGCTGTTCCACCCACTCGGTGCTGTGGTTGTCATCTATGGCTTCCTTTACGATCTCGTTTGCATAGTTGGTAGCTTTATTCACCTTTTCAAACTCGCCTCCAAAGAGCTCGCCTTTCAGGTAGCCGGTGAGGAAGTACTGCGAAAACGCCTCCGCTATCTTGTACCGGCCGTAAATCGAATTGAGCAGTTGGCGCGACATCCACGAAATGCCTTCATTGAACACGAGATCGCTCTCCATCCCCTCCCATTCGCGCAGGCCGAGGATCTCGATCCTCTTTGTTTCAAGCGTGTTGAGCAAAAAGCCAAAGGCGTGCTCGTAGCTCAGCACCTTTGTAGAGTGCTTCATCCTCATTGATTCGTACCATAGGGCGGCGCGCCACTGTCGATATTTCTGAAAGTCGGTGCCCGGGTAGTAGTTCAGCAGCGGAAGAACTATCTGGTTCTTGTCCGGCTTGGCCGTCGGGACCCTGTCCGGCATCAAGATGATGACTGCCTTGGCGTGACCGGACCACCTTCTGGCAAGAAAAGTTGCAATGTCAAGCAGGACGTCGTTTCGCATTATGGAGGTGGCAATCTTCGCCATTATTTGTCGCCAAAGATCGACGTTATCATGTCCATTACCTTCTGGTACTCGACCTGCCCCCACTGGTCGTACGCGTTGGCATAGATGACTTCGGCGGTTCGGCGACCCGCAAGCCCGGTGTTGAGCATCTTGGCAAACGCTATCGTTTCGCGCAGCGACGGGCTGTAGTACAGTTCTTCGACTGCCGCCGCTTCGCGCAGGTTCTTTGCCAGCTGGATTGCGTGCTTTACGTCCTTGACCTTTGACTCGTCTATTGTTACATGCCGGCGGACGATGTCAAACTCGACTTCTTCCGGCGGGTATTCAAGCCTCATCCTCACCGGGAACCTGCTCAGCAGCTGCGGCGGCAGCTCTTTTGTGCCGACGTGCGACAGCGGGTTGATTGTTGCTATCACGAACCAGTCGTCGGCCGCTTTTACAACCTGCCCTTCCGCTTCCTTGAGCACGAGCTGCTTTCTGTCGTCGAGCGCTTCGTCGAGCCTGAGCAGCACGTCTGCTTCTGCGGCGTTCAGCTCGTCAAGGTAGAGTATTGTGCCGCTGCGCATCGACTTTACAAGCACGCCTTCGACAAAGCTTATCTCGCCCTTGTCAAGAGTCCTCGACCCCACAAGGTGCGACTCTCTTGTGCGGAGCGAAAAATTGACGGAATCGAGATCCTTTTTCATCTGGGAAGCAAATTTGCGTACAAGCGTGGTCTTGCCGGTGCCCTTTGGGCCGATTATCAGGACAAAGAGGCCCGAGCTGTGCGCTTTCTCTAGTATGTCAAGGGCGTTGTTCCAGTCAAGGTAGATTATCTCCTCCTGACTAAATTTGCTTGTTGCCGGCGACTCCATCTACTTTTATAGCAACCAACACGGTATTTGAGCGTTAAGATACGATACATGAGCAATGCGCAAAGGAGGAATAGAAATAAAGCTTTGGGCGGCTTGTAGATTGAAGAATGCATCTCGGCTGTATGGAACAAAATACTACTTACACAGTATTACAAGGAACTATTCCTTAATCTACTACGGCCAATGAGGATACTAATTGCCGAGGATGAATATGCTATTTCGATGCAGTATCAAATAGTGTTAGAGGAAAGAGGTCATGAGGTCACAATAACAGATAATGGTGAAGAATGTCTCAAGGTATACATGAATTCTCTCTTATCAACCAGCGATCATTCATTAGCAACAAGTGCCGCTTCTATCGATAGCTTCGATACAAGGGATATAGTATCATTCATCCACGAGACTCACCCGCCATTTGATATTGTCGTACTCGACTACAAGATGCCAAAGAAAGATGGATTGGAGACTGCACAAGCGATATTAGATTTATGCCCCAACCAAAGGATCATGTTTGCATCTGCATACACTATACAGACCTTAACAGAGGCAGTAAAGAGTCTGCACAAGATAGTTGAACTATTGCAAAAACCTTTTGATCTTGAGTATTTCGTTGATTCTGTAGAGGATAAAGTATTATACGAGCAATTAGAGAGGCTGAATGTGAGGGTAAGGGAGCTGAGAGACTTTAACGTTACAAATCCTCAACTCATAGACCTGCTGACAGAAGTAAAAAAACTGCAAAGTATGGCTCTTCGTGATTGATAGCTTATTGGCAATTCAGTCAAAGTGGTCATCTAAGAAGAGCCTGCGCAGTTATCGACCTATTGTTAACTAGTATTCGGCATCGAATCTTAGGCTTTAATACTTCGAATTGAGCATATGGATCACAAAATTAAGCTTGTCATCAAATAAGGTTAGCTGAAAAAATGTAATTAGATGTCCCTGTTAAATCAAATCACTCTCACTCAATTTTCATACTACATCAGAACCTTGTCATACGACAAATTGTACCAGAGATTTGAAAGGCCCAATCATGCTCTCGGCTATAGACACCGCAATCCTCTGACAAGAGTGTACTACAAATTCTCAGATCTTTGTCAAATGATTATTGGGCCTCTTCTTAGAATTGAGATAACGATTAGGCTGAAACCTAATTAAGGCAGATTATAGCAATAAGCCATGAGGTTAGTATTAGCTCATAGAGCCGATGCCTACCTGCAGTAAATTTGACCCTGGCAACTCCAATGCCGAGTTTGGCTTGCCTGCATGCTCATTTACTTTTGGCCATAGCACTTTTTAATTTAGCAAAGTTATCGGCGGAAGATACCATATCCAAAAATTGGCTATCTAATGCAGATTTGAAAATCCAAAAATAAAAAAACAGCCCACATTCAAGCAATGCCTAAGTGCGGGAATGAAGCAACGCTTATGCCAAGTTCGCCCTGAATCTTTCTGATCTTGGTGGCGTATTCTCTCATCCTGACGTTATCTCCTTGTACTTTGGCTATTCGATATCCTTTCCATGCCTTCCTCAATGCGCCCCAGCTCTGGCCTGTCGTAAAGTTGCCCCGCGTGTTGTTGTGAAGTGAAGATATTGCTGACATCTTGTGCTGAGATGATTCCTAATTGATACTTAGCATCGGGAGTCAACTTTCTCTCATCTAATAGTGAGAAATTTCATGGTAGCAGCCTCAATCAGCATATTTGTCCAGAACTCAACCCTAATCCATCACTCTTCTTATATTGCCTCGTCAAATGGCGGGTTGTATACCCTGCTCGTATACAACTTAAATTGGTTTGTTCTCCGAGCGAATCAAACTGACGTCTAAAGTGTATAGGAAGATCATCATCCGACAGATAATGTGACAGTATCGTTAGCATTTCTGTTAATTATTTGTTACCTCTGAAGCACCTTATCGTTGATACTGCTAACTCAGGCGGTTTTCCTGTTTGTTGCTTGCCCGCTAACTTCGTGAGAAAGGCCAAATAGGAACAGTCTCTATAGAGAACAAAGTGCAACTTTCCGGTGGTGTCAGCAAAATGTTAATACTTTTATCATCAAAGTCTTTGACGGTTTTACTTGGAAGAGCTTATAACTCATAATCGTCAGCTGTCCTTTTATCGCTGTATCCCCCTAGCAAACAATACCTAGCTAGAGTGCTTCTTGTAATATGAGGTAACAAAGGCCAGCCCGCCGGAAAGTACTCCTACGCTGAGCAATCCCGCAAGCGCAGCAATCGGGGATACAAACTGTTCCATAATTGTAAGGTTTGGTTGGAGATTTTCCATCGCTTGAGCACTGGCCCCGCTTAGAATTATGTCAATGATTCTGGTGCCTGCCAGACCGGCAAAGATCATCGTAATAGTAGTTGCCGCGCCGCCAACATTCATTCCAAATAGATGGATCCATGCAAGCACAGACCTAATCCCACTAATCCTTCTATTCATGTTAACTTCCAAATGATTGTAGAATACGGCAGTTACTGCTATTGCAACAACCAGAATTGGATAAAATATGTAGCCAAGAAAGAACCACTTCGCGGGTCCTTCAAAGGATAGTGATGGAAACTGGATTATGTTGATTCCCGAAATGATTACCTGCGCTCCTACGAAAAACAGCGTAAGACCGGTGATAATTGCGCCCTGGACTATGGCAGCAAGAATAAATCTAGAAGACCACCGGCTTGTATATTCGGGCAAGTGGGTGGTACCTTCTGGTGACGAGGGTGGTGGTGGCATTAGGCTATCTTTAAGGGCGTTCTCTTGCTTCTACTTCAATATTATCCTAAGGAAAGAACATTAGATGTTCCTCCAGTACATGAATACGCGCAGAAGATTCCGGACAAAGATGGCAAGGTACTGATGTCAAGGATGCCAATCCCTACTGTCGGTTGGTTTGCAATATGCCAAGATACGGAAGGATAGGTTTTTGGAATAATACAGTTCGATCAGAATGCAAAGTAAGTTATCTTCGCACTTGGTAACGTCCCAAGATTAAGCAATTCACGTAAATTTGACAGAGCCTCTGGAAAATCGGCAATTTTTGATATTGACAAGCCAGAGTAGTGGAAAGAAGAAATCAGGCATACCTGGGCCTGCCATGAAATGACTCAATGCTTTAGAGCATAGCCTGATTGCTACAACTTTAGTTTTATCTTGTCTTGAATTCAACAAAAGCTGATGTTAACGAACTTTATGTAGTTATCAGCCAGCTTTTCTCTTGCCCGGGACACTATTCCTTAACATCTTTGCATAAGTAGAATAAATTAGTTCTCTCATCTCTTCATATGGGTTCAGTCGGTTGTCAGAACAATGTTTCTGAAAATCCTCCCATTCAGAATTAGTCAAAGCTCCTGATACGAACTCCTGA
Organism: Nitrososphaera sp.; assembly: GCA_035283265.1. Taxonomy (GTDB): domain Archaea; phylum Thermoproteota; class Nitrososphaeria; order Nitrososphaerales; family Nitrososphaeraceae; genus Nitrososphaera. The sequence goes on along the minus strand of DATEUD010000049.1, from coordinate 18,921 downwards.
ATAGCCATTCTGTCTTGCTCAGTCATTTTTTTGTCACGCAAAATGCGGTAGAATTCTTCACATTCTAGAACCTCTATAAGTTCTGATTCAGATCTTCGTGGATACTGCTTGTGCAAGACTAGTTCTAACAGAGGCCATTCTAATGATTCTGTGTGTGTAGTAAATGTGGTCACCTAATGTCCTCAACCGGACAGTCAACACTCTCAAGAAAATGCAATTCCCATTATCAAGGTCGCGTTTAGACAGAAACTTGGTGTTGCAGCCGAGAGCGGAGGTCATCTAACGTGTACGTCACTTTCCCCATAAAGCCAAGTAGTACGTATAGCTACATCCACGTCTTGATATCCTGGTAGAATATAGAGTCATCCTACCAGACCAACGAAAGACTTTCGGATCCCATAGGTGTATGCCATTTGGCGGCGGAGAGAGATGATGCAGCTTGGTGTGCCATCAAACGACCCAGATTTTGAGTATCATGACATCTTGTGCAAGAAAAACCTAGGCCAAAATCAGTATCATAATAACAAGCTCTACTCGCCGTTGCAAAACAACTTTCGGGCTTGGTGTCATTTTAACCCTTTTGCACCGGAATAACTCCACTAATGTTTAAAGGGGTTTCAATGCTGTCTTTTTGTACTTTTATATCTTCATCGTATTCTCATTATTCTTGCCCATGACGGTATCCCAGAGCTATTTATGATATTGAGGGAATAATAGCGTGGTGGAGCAAGTCTAGAATTTAACGGTGGCTCAACTGTCACGTTACTTGAGTTATGACTCACCTTTGCGAGAATCAAGAGCTATAAAAGATAGCTCGATTTGATTATATTTACAGGAATGGTAGCTGGAGTGCTTCTAAGCAAGTCGCCTGTAGCGCTCGAAAAAGTAATGATAGCGACATCTTAGTAGAACTAATAGGCGATAATGATCGCGTCGACCTGAAACTGTTCATTGAATTAACTTTACTAAATGTGCTGTAAGAAGGGATTTCTGAAGCAGTGATTTTCTCGCACGCGTCAGAATATCCCTCGTTCAATCCAGTTTCATCATCATCCCAAAGATATTTTCCAATTTAATGTTTAGGTGTAGTGTAGGTGATTATTACATCTTGACGTTATTATCCATCAGGGCTCTAGTCAAGGTGATGCCGTTTGTGAAGATATTGATTGCAGAAGATGATGATAACACTGGTGAGCTTTACATGGTTGCGCTCGGCGCAAGAGGCCATGAGGTAATGCTCACAAAGAATGGCAAGGATTGTCTTACCACATATAAAGCAGCATTGAAAAGATCGAAAGGCGACTCAAAAAAGATGTTTGATGTCGTCGTTCTCGATTACAGCATGCCTGTAATGGACGGCTTGGAGGCAGCGAAGCGAATTCTGGAGTTGAAACCTGATCAGAGATTAATATTCGCGTCTGCACATGTTGCAGATACACTTGCTGAAGCTCTGAGGGAACTTCGAATGGTTGTCGAGCTGCTGCCAAAGCCCTTTGCGATTCAAGATTTGGTAAACATAATTGAGGATAAGAAGGTGTATGAGCAATTATCACGTATCAATGTGGACATCAAACATCTCAAGACTTGGAATCCAGACCATAACCAGCTAGCAGCGCTATTAGAGCAACTAACGAGGCTAAGAAGCACCCACGCGGATATCAAGAAGATCATCGATGTATCTCAGTAATGTACGTCTAGCAAGCCGTACGTATTTTATCGAACCGTGGTGATCCCTGTTGAAAACAAACAAGAAGCTACAGGCGCTCATTGCCATTACTACTATTGCTGCCGGTGCGAGCGTGACATACTTTGGAGAGTATCAAGCTCTACAAGCAGAGAAGCAGATGATAGGCGCGAAAATTAGTGAAGCAGACATCCTTGCATCAAGATCAATGCTCAGTCTGAACGACGCGGCCACCATTCTTAGGATTACGGCAGGTCTTGATTCAACAAAAGAGAATATCTACTCGGAACGAATCCATCCATCGTTGCATGGAGTTTCCGAGAACGAGGGAATGAAAACGAGACAGGTCAGCCGCTCCATCCTCGAGCAGTACGATAAATTTGTAACTATTGGCCTTCTCCTCCCCAACGGCGATGTATATGTGGTGGAGCCGTACTCGGCTCAGAAGAATTTAACTAGTAATAATCTTAGCTTTCATGACTATTATCAAGGTGTAATCAATAATCGTTCACAGTACCTAGGTGGAGTCATACGCTCCCAAGAACCGGGTATGAATGTCGCGTCGATTGCAACCCCCATCTATGACAGTGACGGCAAATTGAAAGCAATCTGGGTTGGAGCGCTTAACCTATCAGTGATTGAAGCTACACTTAGCGAGATACAAACTCTAAATACCCATTATGTCTTGGCCGACCAGCATGGAATACCTGTTGCAGAATCCGATAGACAATTAGCGTTAGAAATGGATAGTTACCGTCCCCTAGTCGCTTTTGATAAGGCAGTGGCTGGAGAAGGTGGGTACTTTATCGAGGACGTCAATGGTATAAAGACACTTATCGCGTATCACCCTGTTAAGGTCCTGTCTACCACATGGGTGGTAATGTCCTTTGAGCCATACGAACAAGCCTTAGCACCTGTAAATTCAATCAGAAGCCAGACGCTGAGTATGGGCCTGATTACAGCAGGAATCACCGTTGTGTTTGGTATCTATATGCGTAATTCTTTTGATTCTGTCCAGAGGCTCGCAGACCAGCTTCAAGCCCTGAACACGCAGCTGTTCGAGAAGAAAAAAATGTCGCAAGCTGCTCTTGAAGAGATGAAACAGGCGGAGAAGGCAAAAGAGGAGTTTATTTCAATGGTAAGTCATGAACTAAAGACTCCTCTTGTACCAATCAAGGGCTATAGCGAAATGCTGCTTCAACAGCCGAGTCTCTTTGGCGATCTTAATGACAAACAAAAAAAGGCCATACGGACCATCTCAAGGAGCTGCGAGAAGCTCGAGACTCTTGTGCAAGATGTGCTTTCTGTATACAAGCTTCATATGGAAAAGATGACTTTCTTAAAATACGAAACAGAGATTTCAGAGCTTGTTAAAAGAAATATATCAGATCTCAGCCCCATCCTAGCAGACAAACAGATAAATGTTAGGGCTAGAATAAATACTTCGGGTACGGTTTTTTGTGATCCTAAGCGGATTGATCAAGTCTTTTCTAACTTGATCGAAAACTCGGCAGATTTTGTGCCCTCACAAGGTGGAAGGATAACTGTAAAGGCAGAACAGGGTGAAGACTCCAAAGTAATCTTTTCCGTCGAAGACAACGGGCAGGGCATCCCACCAGACAGGGTCGACAAACTGTTCCAAAAGTTCTATCAGATTGATACAAGCTCAACCAGAAAGCATGGTGGAACCGGCTTGGGCCTGGTAATCTGCAAAGGGATCATTGAAGCACACGGAGGAAAAATATGGGTGGAGGAAAGCTACAAAGGCGGTACTTCGATAAAGTTCTCTTTACCCAGAACCAGAATAGATCACAGTGCTGTCGGCAATACCTAACGTTTCTAATACAAGGCATTTTCCTTTCAGCTGGCAACATCAGTAGTGTGGTTTTAGGATCCAAAGTCACAAAATTAGCCAGCTTGTGACCTCAGTCGCACTACCGACCTCTCGAAGGATTTTCATAATAGGGTTTACTCTTGTGGCAGCCGGAGTCGATCCTGCGCATTACGATTTGCATCACCAAGCTACATGTAGGGCCGCATTACTTCCAGCTTCTTGTAAGCGAACATGACGAAAACCGAGAACAGTAGGAACAACCATAGCGCAAATGGAAGAAAGGCTCTGCACGGTAGATAGGTTAATAGTTCAACTGATTGCAAGCATCCTCCTAACTTTGGGATCCACATTTTTCGCCGTAGGTATAGGTTTTGGATTGGCTACCCTACGGCTGTAAATGAGGCCATTAGCCAGATGTTAGCGATGAAGCTACGAGGCGTTCCAGAGATGCAGCAAATTCCTGTGCGAGAATTGCTTATCGCCCATGTGCTAATTGTTGACGAAATTTAGCTCCTTAAGCATTCATGAAGGCAGAAAAGAAAATCAGCCAACCTCCGGGGATTGAGCTGATGATTCACAAAATCGCTTATTTTGTGAAGTTGGATGGATTCTGTTTAGAGGTTAAAGGCCGTAGCGCATCTACGTGCAAAGCAGGAAGCCCTCCATTTGCGGAACTACAGGTCTATAGCTAGTGAGCAGGCTTCAGGACTGAAAGCTAATAAGCAAATGCCACAGCACAAGTTTAACCGTGGAGCACATAACATTCCATCATAACGGCAGAGAATATGTTGTCTATGACGCTCTTACAGCTGATGAGATCAGAGTGATCATGACAATGGGTGAAGAGAGGGATAGAAAGCTGAATGCTCTTAACCACAAATCAACAAAAAAGTATTTTGAAGACACGGACAGGTTGGTAGCAACAATCCTGGGAAAGTGCTTCCGCATGACAGACGAGCAAATAGCAAAGATTGAACAGCTTGAACGCCGCAATCTGGCACATGCTTTTATCAGATTCCTTGCGGTAGCAAATAATTTCCCTGACAGCGTCTGACGGGTTGTCTAATTACTCACCATACGCCTTCAACGTAGAAAACCCGTTCGACCTCAATCAAGACTTGAATGACGACCTTGAAAATGATTGGCCGGTAGGCGACGACGATACAGGATCAGCAGACGAGATGCCAAAGTGTGGAATAAAGCAGGCAGATCCATGTGGTTCAGCACATTAGAGACGCAAGTAACCTTGATAGATTGCGGACCGGCATGTCTCCTTTCGCTTTCTTTTTTCTTCTTAATCAAGACATGTTGAACTGCACCCAGATACATACCCAGGGCCTGCCATGAAATGACGGTTCTGCTAATTCGGCTGAATGGTCTGTTTTTATGTATAGATGAGGAAAACGCGCCAGATAACTTGCGTAGAAATATCCTTTAAATAAGTCGTCATTTGATAACAAATAATGTCAGATGATACGATGTCTGCAAAGTAGAATAAGTAAAACCTGGTATTTTTTGCCCATATTCTTGGGTATTATTGGAGGATTGATCATGTACTTTGTTCTTAGAAATGATGACAGAAAGATGCCAAAGAATAGATTGATTTTGGGATTAATCTCAACCGCAGCAGGTTTTGTTATTTCGCTGGTGGTAAACGGATAATATTTCCGTATGTCGTATGGAGCTACAGAACAATAGCCTTTTACTCTACTATCGATATGACTGCATACTCGATGGATCCAACTACGAGGTACTTTCTCAAAGTCCAATTAGCGTGGATAGGCATATCCCTTGTAATTAGTCTCGCGCTCTCAATACTACTTCCCTTTCCAGTAAATCTCATAGCTATCTTCGGAGTCTTTATCGGATTGAGTTACTACCAACGCAGAAGGTTGTTGAGAAGGATGGGCTCGAATGATGGTCATGTTGGGTTCATGAGCCCTGGTCCTGACGGATTTTCCGGTGGAGTGAACTATTATTGCATGAGCTGCGGGGTTAAACATAGAGAATCATTTTGTCCGAAGTGTGGCTCTAAAATGAAAAGAGCTGGGTACTAGCTCATTTCCTGCTTTGGAAGCAACTATACACATAGCTGTATCGACAAACTAATCAGCTATACCAAGTCGCCAAAGTTTTCTAACAATCATTGCGCGCGTCTATTCAGCAAAACATCGACATATGACTAATTATTGAGCAGAAGGAACCGGCAGAGTTAGTCACATCGCTGGAAATGGCTGTTAGGGAACTTTTGCGACTTGGTATAGTTCGGTCCAAAGCTCATCTCAGGACATCCTCCATCGCTGACACGATGACCCCCGCCATCTTACGATGCGTACAAGACGTTACACTAAGACTTCGTTCTTGACCGACAAAAAGAAGGATCAGAGAACAAAGGAACCGGATAACGCATTTGGAGGAGTTAATGGGAAGTCATTGCTCGTTTGTATGATAGGAAATACTCTTGAGAGTTGAGAGTTGCTCAAGTACTTGCGGAGAAAGGCATGGTAGCTTAAAGTTTGCTTGGCGGAATATCAGCACTCTCTCAAGAGAAAGGCAAGCAAGTTTCTGAATTTGTGCGGATAGCGACTGATTAATGGGGTAGTGTGCTTGAGCATGGAAAAAAGCAAATGTTCAATAGATGAGCACACTCTTCCTTCATGCTATGAAATGACTCGGTGTCTCTAAATCCAATTCATAAAATACAGCATGGCCTGTGTCCCAAACGTGGTCATCCCTCTCCGGTTTGAAGAAAAAGATCTCACGGCATACCTTGCAGCCGTAAATCATCATTTTTTGCATCCGGTAGTAATAATAAGCAGCTGTTGGCTAATATTCGTCTGTCTATAGTCGACTAACGATTTCATTTCGTCGCGAGTACAATCTTCTATAACTTCACATCAGGCATGTTATATAGTATTAAATCCTAGAAATGTATGACAGAGAAATATGAAATACCGAAGCCGGACAGACATCACATCGCAGATCTTGGAATCAGCAAATGGCGGCACGAGCAAGACTAGGATAATGTATTCAGCTTTCCTATCCTATGCGCAGCTCAAAGAATATCTTTCAGTTCTGACCGAAAATGGCTTACTCGAATATGAAGAGGGCGAGAATAAATACAAGACGACAGCCAAAGGTCTAAAATTCCTTACGGTCTATCAACACATGGATGCCATAGCTGGCCCAATGAAGACGTCGGAAATAGAGCAGTAAATGCGCACCCGCTTTTCTCATCTTTTTCTTTTGATGGCGGCAATCCTCTAACGAATGAATTGAAGGCAGAAAGGGAAAGTGGCTTCCTTTTTTAGTGGGTTACTTTGCTTGATCCCTATACAGTTTTATTCTCAGTAGATGGAATAGCCGAGAACCGCCAGGTACATCATTTCGTATCTGCCTTGGCTGCTTCGATTTTCCATAGCTTGATTATGTCTCCCTCCCAAGGTCCGCGGCCATCATATCTGGAGGGTATTTTGCTCGATAGAAATATTTCTGCAAGTTCTCCTATTTGCTTTGCCGATACCGGGCCCAATCCACATTTTTGAACCAGTGCAGACTGTAACGCCTGTGGTTCGAATCTTATGCCATTTTCGATCAGTATCTGGAGCGTCTGGCATATCGCGTTTCGATGCAGAACGGGAGTCGCCTGGGGTGATTCGGTGAATGCAAATCTAAGGTGCTTAAAGGCAGTTATTGCTACTTCATCAACATAGATTGATGGGAGATCTAAGTTGTCTAGGTCCTTTGCAAAATTCCTTTTCGCCCACTCATCGACTTCTTGCGCAAGCCAAGGAATAACCAAGATCTTGTGGACATTATTTATGCCTTCAAGAGCCTTCAGGAAGTCAACTGTAGGATGAAAAACCAAGAGGGGTCTGTCTAGACCGTCTTTTGGAATTGAAAACTTTGTAACAAGTTCAATAAGACAATCTTCGATGATAGTTCGAGTTACATTTGGTTTATGAAATAAGGCAAATCTCCCAAATCCGTAATGCTTTGCTATATTGCTTATGCTCTCCCTAGAATTTACCGCGACCCACCCTGCCGATGATGAAAACGGAGCCTTCTTTGCATTTTGAATCAGCCACTCTAGTCCGTGATGAAACAATACAGAATCAGGCTGTTCAAGTCCAAGAAAGTAATTTTCCTTTGCCAACTATAGGTAACTAGATGTTGTTGTGATTCCATAACTAAAACCATTTCGTTGGTCATTAGCAACCAACCCAAAAAATGGTACTGGCGGTCAGATAACTGGGATCGAGCAGGTGTTACACCTGTGACCTTGCTCTTGATAAAAAAGCAACGGAAGAAGCGAACAAGCATACAGCGAGGGGCCTGTCATGAAATGACGAGAAGGTTCACGACTTAGAGAATGATCTTGTACATCTCAGAATCAAGGTGGCCTGCTCCGGCTTTGTCAACTTATCGTTGGTTATGACCGTAGACGAGTCTATGTCGCGGAGAGTTATCAGTATTAACACAGGCCATCTTTCATCGCTCTGGAAGTGACGCACAAGTTTCAACCAATCTCCTGCGCAGCACAGACAATGGTTTTCAAGACTATAATAATGATAATATCGGTCGTTTTACATCACAAAGGTAGTCAACAAAGACCATATGACATTTGTAGCTTTTCCCCCTTTTATTGGTAGGTTGCAGAGTCAAACAGGAGGATCTTGTCATTGACGCTACTTGAACCCCACGAAGAACGAAAGACCTGCTCAAGATGCGGCTCTTCTAGTTTTGGCGTCATAATGCCGGTGTCCGACAATGAAGCTATACAATTGATATGCATTTGTTGCAGTAGAAGAGAGCCACTATTAGGTAGTTAATGACCATCGCTTGCATGGCTCTTTGAGCCTTTAGCTACTTGCGCGATATCTGACATCTCGCATTTTCATAGACATAGCAGAAAATGAGAAAAGGCTTAACTGGGCATTGTCAAAGATAGAAAATGGCAAGGCTGTGCTCGGACTGTCTTGGGGGCGGTATGCATAGATTCGAAAAAGGTCTATCAGTATATGCCAATACGTTCACCTCAGTAATTCCAAAGTGCTTAAAATGCAATGGCAAGGGCTGGCGTCCGGATAACACTTAGTCATAGTTGCAGCAGCTAATTACTCCAATATGCGGTTTTGCTATTAACTTCAATATCCGTACCACAGTTCTTACATGTCTCATTCTTGACTTCCATTTTGTCCTTCATCGCTTCAAATGTTTGTTGGCTAGTCATCTGGATAGACTGCGATTGCTGTTCGCTTGCACACTTTTTACATCGTATGAATACTGGCATTTATTGAAGTTCCTACGTGATTCTATCCTAAAAAGCAGCTTCCCGCCGTCTGCAACAGGTTAGTAGTATTATTAAGCTCAATATACTTTTTTCTTGAATAGTGCCTCAACCCCAATTATCACCGGATTGATGTTCGCGGAGCTGGAGGACACGCTGTCGCTGCCCACTACTCCAGTTCCGCCATATGCTTCGCCTGTCAGTGTGGCCTCGGTATTTCCACATCTAATTCCAGTATCTTGTAGCTTAAAGTGTAATACCACGTCGATGTCTCATCTAGATTGTCATCCCTAATTTTCTAGCCTTATCTAGTCTAGGCGATGAATAGCTATAATTGCAAAATATCCGAAACTGTCTTACCGCAGTAGTGCGTAGCTAGTAACTGAGATTTAAGATCATCCAGTTTAACAGTATATTCTTTCCTCTGGCCTTTTTCCACTTCTTCTCGTAATATCAATTCTCCCCTCACAGGGGTCTTTTCCTTTAATCTTTTTACAAATGGAGTGAAAGACGATGCTATGGAATTCAGCAGCTCAAAAAGAAGTCTGAATTCGACTTTCATGATTCCGTCCGATAATAGGATATGCTTCTCGTCTGCTTTTAGCAACTCCAGTCTGCCTCTAGAATAGATGAAGCTTGGATCCTGCAAAATCCTCAGCTTTTCCAGAATTGCTGTTCCAAGAAACCCGATCTTAGACAGGTCTGACGCCTGTACGATTTCTTTGATTTGAAGCAAGTCTGTTCCCTCCACATATTGGCTATTCTCCTTTGATGTGTAATTTATCATTGGACGAGTTCCTGCAGGAAGAGCATCGGAATTTGCAGGCTGTAAGTACGAATTCGGAAGATCGCTAACATTATAAATAATCTCGATGATGTCGGTTTCAGCTTTGGCGACATCAGGTACAAGCTTTATCGATAGAGTCTTCTCTCCATCTAGTTTGGTAGATAAAAGATAGTAGTCGTCCACCTTGACGAATTCGGGCTCTTTGACAGGACCGTTAACTTTACTAGAACCAAACCTAAAGGCTTGTTTGAATTTCTCTGAAATGGGGGCTTTCATCCCAATTGGAAGCATTAGTTCTTTTATCCCAAATTCAAAGATTTTTCTACTAGAATGCCAGAACTCTACTTCTGAAGTATCTATCCGTAATTTGTAGTTCAAACGCAAGGGATTCTTTTCTCTCTTTTGACCCGCGTCCTTTGTTCCTTGCGCGTTGCTCGACGTATCTCGGTAAACAGTATATGTCTTGGGAGAGCTGGTAGGTTCGATACATACGGCAATTTCTGTGGACAGGCTTGAGAGCATCGAAATTGGGAAGTTCTTGTATCCCCCCGACAACCAGTGCTGCATCAAACTGGCCGCAGCGATGTGGTTATCACTTATTCGTGACAAGATATTGCCCCGGTATTTTTTGTGCTGTTCATCAAAGCCACCTTCAGTGCTACCGAGCAGCTCAGATATGGTCTTCCTTGCATCATTTAGCAAAGCTGCAGATGCCGTATGTAATTCGGTAGCCAGAACGTCGCGGTGTTCGTCATAAAACCAGGCCATAGCACCCGCAGTACTTGTCCTAATCTGCTCAATTGCAGACATGACATCCTGGCGTAAAGAATCCGAAGAATGTAGTGTGGAAGCCAACTTCTCATTGTTGGTCTGAAGTTGTATTAGCCTGCCAGCGAGCGATACAAATTCCTTAAGCATCTCTATTACGTTCCTGTTGTCGTCCAGTGGCGAGTAGTCTGCATAAAGAAAATGCCGGTGTGTAGGGTAGCCTTTTGACTCTTGGCTAACGCCTTCCACGGTCATAGATGCGCTAGCTGTTGGAAGTATATAGACGTCATTATGTCAAAGAAATAACAAGATTGCTGTTTCTTGGAGATGTGCTCATGTTATTACCGTCATCAGCCCTATTTCATCGCTCTGAGCGGATCTTGATTTGTTGCAATTCCCATATTGGTTGTTGGCGTTGTCGAACAGTATCGCAGGACCTGCCACGAAATGACGTATAGGTTTTACTGCTTAACGCATGGTCATGTACATCGCACAATCAAGTGCAGCTTGAACCTAATAGTATCAACGCATTTTTAGTTAGCTTTTCGTGTCCGTGAACTCGGCTTGAGTGTTTTCACTATTTCCGCGTCGTTTAATCAACTCGGCAGTCGTTAGCCAGCTCTGGTACGCAGCCCCAAATTGAATGGATGAAGGGTAGAAATTCCATTGAGAATGGGAGGAACGATGTCTGATTATTTAGTTGTAGGTTAGGGGAGAAATGCGGTTAGGAACAGAAGATTTCGGGGCAAGCGTAACTGCCTGTTAGATAGAACCTGCTGCGACTCTGGTGAGGACAGGTTCTATCTAAATCGCAGATACATGTGATGGAAGATTCTACCATGGCTATTTTATTCCCCCGACTATGTCCGTTGAATTCAGATGAATCTAACAACGATTTCTTTTCATAATCGAGTCTGCCAATTTCTCGTTCTGGCTACTATTATTATGCCAATTAGGGCCGAAGTTGATGCCAAGAGGACAGCTACTAAAGAGCTAAATTCCGACAATACGGCACTACCTCTAATAACAAGCTCATGGCTACCTTCCTTGTTATAATAGTATGCGAGCACATACTCGCCGCGTTCGTTGCTCAGGGTAGTGCTTTCAATCTGTTGTCCTCCATCTATTGTAATAACATGTGGTCGCGCTATGACATTGCTAGTATTCATGATTAAGAACCCGATGTCAGATGTCTCGTTGATAGTTATGTTAATGGTACTAGAGTTTTCATCGATCTCAAGGGATTCTACGACTGAAGAGCTTATTACTTCAGTATGTACGATCGAACCATCTTGCAGCTCAACGTCCGATTCTTGAGTCGAATAATGGTCGAACAACTTGTCCAAGTTCACTGCTTTAACATCATTAACAGAGATGCTGTCTGCCGATGCTTCAAATTCGCCTATATACTTCTGATAATTCCCTTGAGATGCCCATAACCCGTAACTGAAAAACCTATTATCAGTATTCATGTAATAAAACTTGCCAACGCGCGTCACAGGTTCTTCGGGAGAAGAGGGCAAGTCATTTCTGTCCGATCTCAGCCCTGATACTAATACTTCTGTTGATTCACCAATGTGTACGATCTCCATTCTCATGTTATATCCTTGAAAGGCCGCATAAATATCACCGGTGAATGGAACTGGCGTCGACAATAATGATTCGTTGAGCGGACCACTCTCCAACAACATGACCACCGGGCTTGTATCTATTGACGGACAGCATGATGCCTGTGTTGAATCAAACTCTGGATGTATTTGGATGGTAATGTACTTGTCCGCAACTTCATCTGTTTCAGTTAGAAAGCCCTCAATGCCGGCGGGGAGTGTAAAGCTGAATCCGAGTTCTTGATTGGTATAATTTCCTTCAACTAGCTCATATTCTGGCTCAAATTCTATCGACGGTTCATCCGGAGCTGCAGGTGTTTCTCCTTCCTGCTCTTCGCTTGGACCAGCGAGCACGTGTGAAACTTTGGGGTCAGGCGTTGTCAGTAGCAATATCAATTCTAGAGACCCAATGCAGAGGAAGATTATTCCTCCGATTACAACTCCCGCCCTTTGACGCACATTGCACAATATTGGCCCGCTATTCTTTAACTTTTGTCGTGAGTCTGTTAATCGCCGTGTTACCTTCTTTGCTTCAGCTTATCAGCCGGTCTATTCTCGGCTAAAGTGAAGCTCTCAGAAACCCCCGCGCGGCTAGACTCACAAGTACTCAACTCGCTTGATGCCTTTGTAAAGTTCATCCATGATAGATCTTCAAGCTATGCTCCGTAGGTGTACGACGACTATTACTCAACGGTTGATCTTTACAAAGAAGATTCAGACTACGAATCAGTTGATGCGATAATGAACCATAGCTGGCTTGACTATGCATCGCGGGACGCTGGATGGATTTTCGATAGTGCTGTCAGAACAGGAGGTGGTGGATGCAACAAGTGGACTTACATTGGGTTATCGCCGAAACATTTAGGAGGAAGTCAACTCCCAGTTCACGATTCTCCAACTATCGTCCAGACATGTGTCTGAAGTGTGTTGCCTGTGCAATACAAAGCTATTTTGGGTGAGTAGAATATATTGAGACTGCCGCTATAGAACGAGTGCATTTGAGATAATATGACTTCGCCTCGTTCAAGCCTAGGGACATCTAATGTGTTGGTAACTGAAGCTACAGGCTTTATCGGCTCCAGACTCGTTGAACAGCTGTCAGAAATGAACAACAAAGATCCAAGTAATCATATCAGCATTACTTCCTTGGTCAGGCAGCAGAAAATCCTTCAACAATATCCACCAACCGCCAACGATACTGCTAGAAAGGGCGACTCTGATGGACCCCACTCAAATTCAAGGATCACTATTGGCGATCTTACTGATCGAACCAGCTTGAAATTTGGGGGCGATTAGGTCTTTGACACGGTTTTTCACCTTGCTGCTATCACACCAGAAGCGACGAAGAATCGGAATATCTTAAGAGAAGTAAACTACAAGGGAACACTGAATTTGTTTGACGCAATTTGCAACAGAACCCGACACCTTATCTATGTTTCGGGAGTGTCTGCTTTTGACACAGACAATGAAGAACGTGTTGTAAACGAAGAATTCCCGAGATCCGCCGAGATCGAATACATCAAGATGCGAGTCGAAGCTGAAAACTTTCTCAAACAGAACTGCGGGCACAAGGGAATCGACTTCACGGTTGTTCATTTTCCAGAGATAGTCTATGGTAATGGGGGTTCGTTCAGAAGCATTTTCTTAGAACGAATAAAGCACGGCAGCTTTAGAATACCTGGCTCAGGAGACTATTACACGAACTTTGTGCATCTGAATGATGCAATAAACATCTTAATTGCGATTGCTGCACTTGGTGAAAAGGCAAACAAGTCTTATATTGCCACAGATTCCTTCCCGGCTCCTTTCAAGGATTTCGTCAACTACATCGCAGACCAATTCAAAGTAAAGCATCCAGGATCTGTACCTTTAATCTTAGCAAGGGCAGCAGTGGGATCAGACATTATAAGAATGCTTACCAGATCCACAAAGGCATCAAATGCGAAATTAAGGAAAATATATGATTTTCAGTATCCATCCTACAAAGAAGGGATACCTGATATAGTGGCACAACTCAACTCAACTCAAAAATAGCGCTAACCTGAATTGACTGCAAATAAGTCATGCATCTGAAAAGAGAATGCTAGAAAACTAATCTATGCTTGTCTTTTTTCCTCTTCCTAGCAGCTATGATGCTCTGACGAATTTGCTATTACTTATCCCAGCCTGACATCAATGCTTGCTGGAACCAACAGATAGGGCAGGATCTATTCTCATCAACAGTTTTTGCAAATAGGGCCGACGCAGCGGCATCTTCACCTTCAATCTTTACAAGAGTTAGCGTAACTGTGCATCCGTTACTTGCCTTCTCACCGATCCGCAGCGTTATGGGTGAACCTTTGTCCATAGCAACAGGGTATTCTATGAAATTGAGACCATCAACGTGGTCAGAGTAAATCTTTTGCACAAGTAGAGGACCGTCGCGCTGTCCTTCTTTGAGAATAATTATTGTGCTGTTGTCATGGGCCGAATATGGCCTGAGCCATTCTCTAAATTTGGTTACCTGCAACTCGTACGCTGAGGTTTCTCCTTTTTTCAATGTACTCGATGAAAAAAAGAGGTTAGTCTTTGTCGCATCTATTTCGAGATGTATTAGACTACCGGTCGTGACCTGGGTGTCGTTACGATTTACTGACGTTATCAGACCATCAATACATGAATTCAAGTTTGGTCTTTGATTGCAACTGCTTGAAGAAGCTGGTGTAAACTCAGCTATAACTCTTCTTACAGCCTGATCTCTGAGACTGCTGCCACCGTTATCAGAAATCGCCTGCGAAAATATCACAGCCATCCCCTTGCCCTTTTCAATATTCCATCCCGCGATAACTGCAATGACGCGAGTTGCATTGTTGTTACCACTATCGTCTGTGAATTGAGACAGGGCAGAAGCCTTTACCAAGATACCCCGAGATACCAAAACCGGAGGAGGTTCGCTCATATTTGAAACAATCAAGGTGGAGACATAGTCAGAGGGCCGGATTGTCTCGGTGCTTACAGGATAGGGCTTTACATCTAGCAGCTTTATCGAATACCTGTCAATTGTTTCCGTCATCGAGGCATTACCCACACTCGTACTACCATTCCCCTGTCCTCCGTTCCCAATTGTAAAAATAGCAGAACCAAGACTGATGCCAGCCGACACATTCTGGAGTTCGACAAGAATTGAAACTTGTCCTGCCCATACACACACAACATTCGAAGGACATCGGGAATCCTCTGTCACCCTAACAAATTTCAGACCAATATCTGCAGATTCCACATTTATGGTCTGATTAACCTTAATGTCGAATGGTTGTCCTATGTCTACAGAATCCAAAGCTCCTATAGAAGTTGTTGCCTCGGCGAAGCCATTCTCACCACTAGGCGAGGACAACGACGTTAGTGAAGCACCTAGAATTTGAAGTAGAAGGAAGATAAGACCTATTCTAGTTACTGTTTCAGGTAGAATGCCTTTTCCACTAGACTTTGGAATAATGTCTTCCGAAGATATGGTATTACACTACTGCTGCTAAGATATATTTTCGATGGATGATTAGTTCACACTGTTTGGGGACGGCATTGCCAGCGTACAAGGACTCGTAATCTTTGTAAAGAACGGTAAAGTTGGCCAAAAGGTAAAAACAAGATTCACAAATGTTGGTCCCAGATTCGCGACAGCAGAAGTCGTCGCAGCTCCAAAGGTAAGCAAGAGGTTTGGTATCCCAAGGGCTTCAGCAAAAACAGTAAAGGAAATCTTCTGAAAATATTCTTTTAGTCTCAATCCTCATCTCTTACTTTTATCAACTTTTGGCTTCCCTGGCTCTGGCAAAGCCCTGCGTTGTCGTGACTGTGCTGGTAGCTAGCAATGGATAGACACTGAGGGAAAAATAAAGAAAAACATCCACACTTAGTGGATGCCTACGTTGGGAAACGAAGCAACGCTTATGCCGAGTTCGCCCTGAATCTTTCTGATCTTGGTGGCGTATTCTCTCATCTTGGCGTTATCTCCTTGTACCTTGGCGATCCTGTATCCCTTCCATGCCTTTCTCAGTGCGCCCCAGCTCTGTCCTATCGTAAAGTTGCTTCGCGTGTTGTTGTGAAGTGAAGATATGGCTGACATATTGTCGAGTTATTTCCTAAATGATACTTATCACCGAGAGTCAACTTTCTCTCATCTATTTGTGAGAACTTAGTAATGAGAGTGCTTTGAGACTCGGCTGGAGCGAGCAGTTGAGAGTGCAAAAGCGCTTGCTATAACAACATGATATTCTAACATCAGCTCCAGGATTCACCAACAGTCAAGTTTTCATCCTACGGAACCATAAATAACCGTCGGCTGTGATACGAGGATATCAAGTTTGACTATTCATATGACCATGCAGTCCTGCTTGGCCTTATGACTCAGCTGCCGCCAATAAGGAAGGAAGTGCTATGAAACAAGAAACGCAACCTCGTGGAAGTGCAGCCGATCTATGCCTGAGATATAGCCCGCAGGCCATGCCAACCGCTATGTTAAGATGCACGATCAGGGGTCAAAGTACTCCTTCAGCTAAATTATTGGCAAATTATCGCTTATTTTGTGGTTTATGCGTCGACAATTAGGGTTGGTCGGCTTTCTGTGGGTAACAAGAAGGTGATGAAGGTGCTCGATAGAGTCAGTATTTAGCTACTCGGACCAGTAATACAATTTGACAATTGGTTTCTTTAGCCTATTCCAAAGAATCAAGAATGCTCATGGCAAGAAAATTTACTACAAGTCATATTCTAGCTGTTGTTGCAGCGCTGGGAGCAGTATCGATAGTATTTTTGCAAGGATCGGGAATTTTCAATCCACAGTCAAGCTATGCAAGTGGCAATACCATCGTAACGGTAAACCCATTTTTCCAATTCCCAGGAAGATCAGTCCTAGTTACAGCTGAAGGCTTGGCTCCAAACGCAAATGCAACGATATATGCAAAGAATGTCATAGCAAAAGTTGAGACACAAAAGGCAGGAGAACCAACAAAGACAGTGACCTTTCCAGATAAAGTAGTTGTAGGTACAACTGAGACAAATCAAGATGGAACGGTTGAATGGGCCCTTGGAGTGCCAAAGGATGAGGTGAAGGTCATTGAAAGATGGATTAACAATTCAACTGGACAAGATGAGGTTCTAAAGACCGTGACCACTATCTACAGCTTTCAAGGAACAGTGCAGATCATAGTGGCGGATGAGTACGGAGATTCAGCCGACGCAGAGCTTACTATAATAAAATGGATAGTTAGGTCGCCTTTTAATTGAGAAGAGGCCCTCATCACTTCCCTTTTTGTCCAATGTATTAGGCTGCGTTAATGACCTTTATTTCCAACCTGCTACCCTCCTTATCGTATGCTGCTATCGTTTTGTCCTCATATGGGTAGGAGATTATGATGGAGACTGCGCCATAGAACCCTCTATTCAGATCCTCAAGCGAGGGCCTGTTTGAGCCACTGGGATGAGAGTGAGCAGTGCCTATGTATGAACTATCAAAAGGCAGATGAAAGTCTGAAAAGCCAGAGTAATATGGTCCGCTTGAGGCAAAAGGCGGAATAACAAGACCCTCAATGACTACCTGTTCCCGGGTTGTCTTGCCCCGTAGAATTAGGATCGCCTCGTTTGGGTGCAATACCTTAGAATAACTTATGATCCCATTTGCAACATTCCTGGAAATAACGACATGCCTCTGCACCATCCGCTTCTTTTAAATCCAAAATCGCACTAATAACACTACCCTTCTTTCTTGGTACTGTCAGACTCGCGCAGGAAATGACGTCTACTCAGAAACCTCAGTAGAGCAGGGCCTGTCATGAAATAAGCTTGTCAGCGTCAGCCGCGAAGGTATAGGCACTATATTTTTCAAATGACAAGATTAGGCCCGTCATTTCCCATTCTAAGCATCTGAATATTGCAGAATTCTTTTAAAGAGTTTCGATTGCTCAATGGCATCATCCAGTGCATTATGTGTATGTTCTAAATCAGTTATTCGAAGGTCGCGCAAAATCGATTCTTTGCTTATCTTGTGCCACTTTTGATTCGTCTTTCCCGTCCAAACAGACTTGATATCTATTCCTGAAACGCCAAATGGGTTGAATTTCAGGTATTTATGAAAATAATAGTTGACGAAAGACCAGTCAAATGCTACAGGGTAGGCCACAAAAACAGGCTTCAATTTACCACCCTTCGTAATCGCGTTGATCCATGATTCGAATTTCTTCATGGCAAGTATCGGATCAGTTCCATTCCGCTTGAGATTCTCCATTGAGAAGCCTGTGACATCCAAAGCCTTCTGCACAAAATTATCGTTGGTTGGCTTTAGTTCTACATAGAAGCGTGAAGACTCTGCGTCTTTTTCATCTTCTCGTCCCACTACGCAGGCGCCTATGCTCAATAAGCTATATTCGCCTGGAATAGGCCCGGAGGCTTCCACGTCAACAGAAATGTAGACAGCCGATTCGGAATTTAGAAGTGATGATGGTTCAGCAGAAGAAGCGCTTGGCGACATGGATGACAAGACGTGAACAATGAACCCTGCTATTTGCATTTGCCCTTTTCTCGCATGACACTGGAATGAATCGACTCTGGGCATAGATACAAGTCTATGCAATCCCTCTCGCGTATCCTGGCTGTAATGAAACAAACAGCTTTATGGAGGATTTGATAAACATGGTGACGTGAACAGCAGTGTACAGTGTACATGCCCTGTAAATCATGCAGAAAAGAGTTTAATGATCTGCCTACAGGCGTACAATTGAAAAGTGTAGCTATGGGATTATTAGTATTCTGCTGTGAAAACTGCTGCAAAAACCATCTTAATAAATCAATTACAAAATAACCACCCAAAGCGACAGAAAAAGTATTCCATATGGCATTCTTAAATATCACCCACTAGCATTCAAGCTAGCAATGGCGAAAATAAAGAAGAGAAGCAGGAACTCGACAAAGAGAAGCTCACAG
>DATEUD010000048.1:0-5886 GCA_035283265.1 Nitrososphaera sp. | reverse complement strand
ATTTTCCCGGGTACCTCTGGGCCCGTGTTTCTGTCCCAAAATTTTCCCGGGTACCTCTGGAACCGTTCCCACTATGCATGCGAGTCTTGTCTTGATTCCCTCACTATTCTGTTGTTTGGCAACACCCCGACGAATGTCCAGCCCTGAGAAATGAGAGTTTCTGCTTCTTCGCATGACACTACACTTTGTCTTGGCTTGATTTGCCGATACCCGGGGACCTGAGCATCTCTAGTGCCTTGCCAAGCTCTTCAGGTGTAGTCTTCAATACGATGTCCTTCAACTCTTCTTTCTGTTGGAGCAGCGGGTCGATTACCTACACGTGCCTAATGCCTCAACGGGCTGTATATGTTGTATAATCAATACGGCTCCAAAAGCATTCTTAATGTAAACGAGCTCTAGACTTCCGCCTCAACATATTTCGTTGATTGTTGCTGCTGCCCAATCATATCTTCTACCAGTTCTTCATACAACTTTAGTCTCGGAAAAACATCAAGTAGTATACTGATATCTGATTGCTTGATGCCTTCTTTTCCACTTACCCATTTTTGTATTTCCTGGCTTTTTGAAATGCTGGACAGAATTAATCCAAAATGGTCTATATCAGGGGCAAAATTGGGGTCGAATAATACGAGCTCATCTCTAAGATACTCTGCTATCTGCAGCCGTGTTTTCTCCTTCGATGCGGAATTCATGTTGTCTCTATTTTCGTAGAAGACAATCAAATCTGCGGGTATAGCGCCTTCAACCGTTCTCATGTTCACATCTACCAAGAGATAGACCGCACCATCTCTTGCCAATGCTTCAACCCTTCTTTTCACGGTTTTGGATGAGATCTTTAATTCCTTCGAAATGGCGCTATAGGGCTTCCAGGGGTCCTGTAGCAGGCTGCGCATTATCTTCCAGTCAGACTCAGACAGTCTTGCTCGACATTCAGTAAAGAATTTTAGCATTTTGTTCACGTGGATTGCTTTTGTTATTTTCATCAACTTGTCAACATCCCCATCAAGGTCTTTGGTATCCTTGTAATACAATATTACAATCAGTTTCGGCTCCAGATGGTTGCACAAAAAGCCCATGTTGGGAAATGATGAAGAGATCCTTTGCATTATCTCATCTTTGTTAGAGTTGGGAGGTAGAAACAATTGCAGAAAAGCGGTCTTTAGACCAAAGAGGGTGGGGTTTACTACAATGTACCAGCGCTTTATGACTCCTTGCTCCTGAAGTTTTCTTATTCTGTTTCTAGTGGCATGCTGGTCTATTTTTATGCCCTTTGCGATTGAGCGGAAGGATCTTCTAACGCGCGCATTTCTTGTAGGCATTACAAAATCCGTAAGCAATTCTTTCATGATTTTAACATCTATCTTGTCCACTTGCATAGATAGATCCGAGTATTAATCGCAGATCTTTGATATAAAGAACTCTAAGATGTAAGATGTCTATTTTGCGGCTCTAATGTCCGCTCTCAGTTAAGAGCAAGATTCTCGTAAGTGCAGTCATGGAAACAAACTATGTTGGAGGACCAAAAAATACCGAGGAAGAACGAAACAAGGCAATGATTCATCAGTACTTTGAACATCACAGTAAAAAAGATTTGCAAAAAATCGAAAAACTGGTAACCCCTAAGCATCGCTTTTACTTTTCAGGCATGCCACCAATGGATTGGAATGGGCACAAGCAATTCCTGACAGCCCTATTCAACGCTTTTCCAGATATTCATTTTGCCATTGAAGATATCTTGGCAGAAGGCGACAAAGTGGCATTTCGGTTGGCTGTTACTGGCACTCATAGTGGGGTGTTTCAAGGAATACCACCAACAGGCAAGAAGGTCTCATTTGGCGGCACAGGCATTGGAACTATTGTTGATGGCAAGTTAGAGGAGAATAGAGCGCATGCAGATATAATGGGTCTTATGCAGCAGTTGGGAGCTATACCTGCTCCTTCCAATGCTCCTTAACACAATAATTGTGCAACAGGGCGACCAAAATGCAATAACTATTCGCTCATCGTCCTTACCCCGGTTATTCCTACTAACGTACCACATAATGAAAAAGCGGCACAAAAACAAGCCTGAAAAGGGGGACTGTCTTTTTACTCATTGTCTATGAACTCGTTTGGCAGAACCCTTATTTCTCAAGATGCAGTCCCTCTGGGCCCGTGATTTTGTCCCAAAATTTTCCCGTACCCTTCTGAGCCGGTAGTCTCTCATGATAGCCGCGATTACCGCAGGCAAAAGAGGAAGAGATGGTCGCCAACGACCTGAAGGTGTACTTTAGTAGCTTCGAGGTGGCACTTGTGCAGGGCAACGTAGACGATGCCATCAGCTACATCAGCAACATCAAAAATGAGCTCGACGACAACCTGGGCTACATGCTGTCAAAGAAGGGCGCTCAAGAAAACCCTGAAAGCAACCCAGCAATCTTCCACGAAGCGGCCTGACCGGCCGATTTATACACCGCAGGCGCAGCACTTTGCATGTGCTTATAGGCGCGGTGATGTCGCAGACTAGGTGCAGAAAATTCCTTGCCGGCGACGGCATAACGACTCCTGAATTTACAATCAGCGCGTTTCCCGGCGTCTTTGAAGGCCTCTCGATTGACGCAAGGGCCGCCAGAAAGAGCTTTCCTGCATTTGGCGACGCGTTCAGCGTGGCAAAGAACCTCGACGAGTACCAGTTTAGGATATGCACGCTCGTCCCGTCACTTGCCGACTCGCCTGTCAAGGTCATGCTGCAGAAATACAGGATAGCGATTGCCGCGGCTTTTGCCAAGCTCGTGCCCGTGATAAGAGAAGACCAAGCCGGCCTACCGGCCTGGACGGAGCACGCGCGCTCGCTCCTTGTGGAGGCTTCTGACGCCTACGTTGCAGCAACTGCGAGCGTCCCACGCGCGCCAAAGCCAAAGATAGGCGAGGCCCTCGTTTTTTTCGGGCTGCACGAAGTTGACGTGGACAGGGCGCTTGCCTCCGTATACTGGAAGTAGCGCCTGCGAAATGTTCAGATACCGCCTGTGCGTCCGGCCGCCATGGCCAACTGCGCCACGTGCGGGCAAGAGCAGTGATCACTTTTTTATCCGGTACAGGTTGCCCTTCGAAACTAAGGCTGGCTTGCCTCCCCTGCTTATTTCAAAGTCGACGCGCAGAATACCATACCCTTTTTCTTCCTTTTTCGATGCAATAGTGTACGTGGCATCGAGCGCGTCGCCGGCGTACACCTCTCCCAAAAAACGCGTCTGCCTTCCGCCCCAGTCAGGGTCGCCGTCCATCCCGTAAAGCAGCATAACGCAGTCCGAGAATTCTGGCAGGCGCGTCATCTCACCCTCGGCCCTTGCTATCACGGATCGTCCGGGTAAAAGCACGCCCCTGATGCCTTCCCGGGCCGCAAGTTCGGGGTTTTCATGGAGAACATTTCTGGTGCGGGCAAACGCAAGGTAGTTCTCGAAGTCATCTGCAGTCATGACAAACGACGCGGTGAACACCTGGCCGACTGCAAAATCGTCAAACCCCATCGCCTGCAAAGCGATCAGTCTCGCTTTTATATCTACGTGACGATCGCATCGTATTGTATTACAACCTGTCCCGGATGAGCTTTGAGCTTTCACCAGAGCAGAGGGAATTTTTGTCCAAGGTGGACTCGGCGTGCAGGGAAATACGGCCGCACGAAGAGGAGTGCTACCTTGCAGAGAAGCTGAACGACCGCGTCATACCTACCTTTGGCAGAATAGGGATGCTTGGCTGTCCCGTCTCGAAAAAGCACGGCGGCCTTGGCCTTGACGTGCTGACATACGCGCTTGCAATGGAAAGAATAGGCAGGGAGGGAAGCGGCATGCGCACGTTCTTTTCCGTGCACACGTCGATAGGCCAGCTTGTGCTGCAGGGGTGGGCATGCGAAGAGCAAAAGAAGGAATGTCTGCCTTCCACGTGCAACGGCAAGAGCATCATGTCGTTTGCGCTGACAGAGCCGGACGCCGGGAGCGACCCCGCCTCCATGACGGCCACCTTTGAAGAACGTGGCAACTCGTACGTGCTCAAGGGTAAAAAGCACTGGATAGGAAACGGGACCATACCGGGGGTCATGACCGTCTACGCCAAGGACCGTGAGACCGGCAAGGTTTCGGCGTTCATCGTGGACAAGAACGCAAGGGGTGTCAGGGCGGAGGAGATGAAAAACAAGGTCGGACTCCTCACGGTCAAAAACGCCGAGATACTCTTTGAAGATTGTGCCGTCCCCAAAAAAAACCTGCTCGGCCAGAAAGGCAAGGGGCTCAGCGTCGCATACAGCGCGCTCATAGACGGCAGGCTTTCAGTAGCGGCCGGCGCGGTCGGCGTCATGGAGGACTGCCTTGCAGAAACAGTCGAGTATTCCAAGTCGCGCCTGCAGCACGGTTCGGCACTAGCGAAAAAACAACTAATACAGGAGCACATCGCGCGTATAGCCACCGACATTGAAAGTTCAAGGTGGCTCACGTACAGGGCAGCTGCTGTGCGCCAGAAACTGCATGATTACGTTGAAGCGCAAAAAGAGCACGAAGGCTGGCTTGACCGGCTGAATAGGAGCAACGCCGAGTACGCGGCCCTCAGGGCCGAGGCAGATTCGCTTGCCGCAATAGCAAAATTCCATGCAAGCAACAGATCGTTCGAGTGTGCAAGCAGGTCTGTGCAGGTGTTTGGCTCCGCAGGCTACCGCAAGACTGCCAGGGTTGCAAGGCACTTTCTTGACACTAGGGCGACTACCATCTACGAGGGCGCAAACGAAGTTCTGGAACTGAAAATAGCGTCGATGGTACTGGGCAATGAGTACTCGGCGTACTAGCACAGCGCACTTGTCGCTATCTCCAAGCCTTCATCGACTTCTTCGGCAGTTATTATGAGCGGAGGTACTGCACGCATTGCCTTCTGCCCGGCAGGCAGAAGCAAGAGCCCCTTTCGGAACATCCGAGCAAGCATGGCGTCGCGGCTTTCCTTTGTGTCAAACTCGATTCCAACCATGAGCCCTATGCCCCTGACGTCGATTACGCCGCTCTTGCCTATGAGATCTTGGAGACCTTTCTTCAGCCTGCCACCCATCACGTCTGCATTGGACAAGAGCCTGTCGCGCTTTATCGCGTCGATGATCGCGGCACCTGTCGCCATGTCTATCCGACTTCCGCCTCCCCACGTGCTTGAAAGCACGCCCTGCTGCCCGGGGTCAAGGTCTGACCGAAACGCCGCTGCGCCTACCTGCAGCGCCTTTGCGGTGCTCATTATGTCGGGCTTGACATCATAGTGTTCAAAAGCCCACCATTTCCCGGTCCTGCCCATGCCGGACTGGACCTCGTCCAGTATCAACGGCACTCCGTGCGCGTCTGCCTGCTTTCTCAGGTTCTGCATGAATTTCTTGCTCGCTACGCTGTAGCCGCCCTCACCTTGTATCACCTCGCTTATGACGAACGCAACTTTGTTCTGCTCAAGCATCCTGCCAATTGAGTCAATCTCAGGATCAGAATCTTCCTTGCAGAACTTTATCCTCAGGACCGGTAGTTCCGGAAAGCCGGCCTTTTGCACGGGCTTGCTGAACGTGAACGACAAAGCGCCAAGCGTCCTTCCGTGGAACGCGCCGGTGCACGAAACGCCGGGGAGGACGGGCATGCCATCTTTCATCCTTTTCCTATACGCGATTTTCACCGCGTTTTCTACGGCCTCCGCCCCCGAGTTTACAAAGAACGTCTTGAAGCCCTCAGGCAAGACGGACAGGAACTTTTCGGACAGGTCTGCATGCTCGCGGCAGTAAAAGTCCTGGCCGGCTATCTTGTGCGCGCCGTTCTGCGCCATCCCCGCAAGCGCGTGTATGACATCTGGGTGACCATAGCCAAGCGGGCAGGCGCCGATGTTTGAGGTGAAATCGAGGAACTG
>DATEUD010000047.1:0-5318 GCA_035283265.1 Nitrososphaera sp. | reverse complement strand
CATTGAAACTGCTCCAGACGAGGGCAAAAAGCTGCCCATCGAGGACCAGCTGAAAGGGAAAACCCTGCAGATCTACATGTACATGGTGAAAAAGAAAGATCCGGTGGGCGTCAGGGAAGTGCAACGCGACCTTGGCTTCTCAAGCCCGAGCGTGGCGAACTACCACATCGAGAAGCTGGTCGAGCTGGCCCTCGTCAGCCAGGACGAGTACGGCCGCTATTACGTGGTGCAAAAGGTGCAAGTGGGCGTGCTCCAGGCCTTTGTCAACATCGGTGGCCTGACGGTGCCGCGTCTGTCGTTTTTTGCGGCGTTTTTCACCACGATGCTCATTGCTTATCTCGTTTTGAATTTTGCAGATCTCAACGTCTACGCTCTCGGCTTTGCGCTTGCAGGAACTGCCGCGTTCTGGTTCGAAACGATAAGGGTGTGGATCAAAAGACCTGTCATGTGATATTTCAGTAATCGAGTTTTGGGCACATTAAATCATAATGATGTCAAGCGCAATCGCGTCGGCAAGCAGGTCCAGGTGATGGCTTGCAACCACGTAGCCGTTCTTGATGTCGCTTGACGAAAGCCACCGGTTCGTTGAGCTGAAGAGCCGCTCTTTCTTTATCCTCTTTTCAATTTCTTCTACGTCGAGCTCCCTTTCCTCCACCTCTTCAGTTTCGGTGTGCTTGATGGTCAGGAGCACCTTCTTGACAAGCACCCTCCTTCCAAATCGCTGGGAAAAGTCGCGGGCATTTTCGTCAATTTCAAGCAGTTTTATCTTGATCTGCAGTCTGTTGAGCGCGTCGCGGCTTGTGAGGAGCCTCTCGTCGATGAACCTGTCGTAGCTCATGTTGATTACTCTTACTCCGCAGTATATTAATGTCAATCCCCGGCCGGCGCAAAAGCGTAAAAGGCGGTGCCGTCAGGCCTGACCCCGCATTTTGTCATTCTCACTTTCATTCCTTCTTTCAGCTGGTCGCTGACAAACGACCCGATAAGCCTGATTCCCGACATTTCAATCACGCCGAAGACCCCTTCCTTGCCTTTTACGTGGGAGCTTGTAAACTCTAGCAAGGTCCCGGTCGTTTCCACTTTTTTCAACGACGTTTTTGACAGGCATTGCGGGCAGAGCTGAGACGGCGGCCATGCCCTCCTGCCGCATGATGCGCATACCGGTGCCCAGAATTCGCCTTTCTTCAAATGCTTTATGAATTCCTGCAAGCGATCAAGCACCCATTATGATTATGGTGGCGGAAGAGCCTGCCGCTGCAAGGTTGTGGACCAGGCCCGTCCTGCACCCCTTTACCTGCCTTTTTCCCGCCTTTCCTGCAAGTTGAGACGCGACCTCGGCCACCTGCGCGACTCCAGTCGTTCCGACGGGGTGGCCGCAGCCTATTATCCCGCCCCTTGGATTTATCGCGATTTCCTGCTGGTCGACAAACTTGCCGCCTTCGCCTTTCTTTACAAACCCCAAGTCTTCATACGCCAGTATTTCAAGGATCGTGAACGCGTCGTGAAGCTCGGCCACTTCTACCTGCAATGGCTTTGTCTGTGACATTTCAAAGGCAACTCGCGCCGCGCGCCTTGCGGCTTCAATAGCTGTAAGATCGCCAGCCGCCTTTGCAAAGCTGGCCGAGTTCGTCTGCTGCCCTATCCCCTTTATCCAGACGGGTTTGTCCATCTTTTTTGCCTTTTCCTCAGAAACCAGAAGCACTGCCGACGCGCCATCGCATGGCGCAGAGCAGTCAAGCAGCTTGACAGGGTCTGCGATCTTTTTTGAGTTCATCACTTCGTTCAGGCTTACTTGCTTTCTGAAAAGCGCCAGTGGGTTTTTTGCCGCGTTTTTGTGGTTCTTGACAGACACCTTGGCCATCTGCGCTTCCGTGGTCCCATACTTTCTCATGTGCGCCTTTGCAAATATGGCGGCCCAGTGCACCGGAAACATGAACGAACCGCGCGTAATATCCCACAGCAATCTGTTTCCAGGGCTATTTGCCTTTTCTGCTCCAACCACTAGCGCCATGTCGCACAACCCTGACGCAATCATTGAAAATGCCGAAGCTACCGCGTTCGTGCCAGAGTTGCAGAGGCTGTCTATCCTGTGAGAAACCTTCGGGCGTATGCCCAGCATTTCCGATATTATTGTCGAGCTGTACTGCTCGGTTGCGCAGCTGGAAAACAAAACAGCATCAATTTCATTTCTGGAAATGCCGCTCTTCAGCATATCTGCGCAGGGCTCGCATGCCAGCTCCAGCAGCGGCACCTTCGAATCCTTGGAGAATTTTGATGTTGCCCACGAAGAGATAGCTACCCTGCGCACTTCAAAAGGTTGACAACATCTCCCTAAATGAACCTTCTGAGTCGCCCACAGGATTCAGCTGGATTATTGGAAGCGTAATACCGGCAGACACGAATCTTGCAAGCGATTTTCTACACTCTTCTCCGCTGCCGCAGATGGCAAGGGAGTCAAGCATCCTGTCTGGAACAAATTTTGCAGCAGCGTCTGCGCCGCCCTTGCCGTATGCAGAAATAATGTCCTCAACTTCGCTTTTGAACCCGTTTTCTGACAGGAACTTGCTGTAATATTTCCCGACTGCAATGTAGAACGCAAGGGTTTTGGCGGCGCGCTCGCGGGCTTTCTCCGGCTCTTTGTTTGATAGCGCGCAGATAAATGATGAGGCGATCTCGAAATTCCTACCCTTTGTGCTCCGCTTTAATTCAGTTATAGTATTTCTTAATTCATCGAGAGGTCGCAGATACAGAAGAATGCCGTCTGCAAGCCCAGCCGCAAGTGAAACCATTTTTTTGTTGACGGCGGCCACAAAGATCGGGATCTGCTTTCTCTGTGGCTGGTGCAGGATCTTGAAGTTGTTCACCCTGAAAAACTTGCCATTGTAATTCACTTTTTCGCCACCTGTCATCAGCTTCAAGCATTCTACGTATTCCCTCATCCGGCTGACCGGCTTGTCAAACTTTAGCCCGTGCCAGTTCTCTACGATGGCAGCCGTGCTTGTACCCAAGCCGATGACCGTCCTGTTGTCCGAGAGCGAATCAAGCGTGGTTGCTGCCATTGCCACGGTACCGGGCGTTCTTGCATAAATGCTGATAATCGACGTTCCAAGCCTGACTCTTCTTGTCACTTGGGACATTGCGCCAAGCGTGGCAACGGACTCGCGCCCCCACGACTCGGGCACCCACAGAGAATCAACATTCTGTCGCAAGTCGGCCATCCTGGCGCAGGCAAGAACTTCGCTCGCCGACAGCAACGGGCCTAGGCTGTAGCCTATTTTTCCGGCAGTCATGACAGCTTTGCGGCTTGTAATTCTTTGGCTGCTTCCTCAATGTCCTTGTGTGAGTCAATCGATCTCCAGAAAACGTTCTGGTACTTCACTGCTTGGAGCTTACCTTCCTTTGCCAGCGCGGGCAGGACAGTTACCTCGATGTTGCCGTTCTCGGGCAGGTGCCTGAACACCTCCTGCGTAAAGTGGTACACACCGGCGTTGATCCACCTGTCAGAAATTTCCGGCTTTTCAACAAACCCGAGAACTCTGGAATTCCTGTCCAGCTCGACCACGCCAAACGGGCTGCGGAGCGGCACAAGCGCTATTGTGTGCGAGCCGGCAACGTGCAACTTGTTTGGGTCAAGCTCTGTGAGGACATCACCGTTTAGCATGAAAAACGAGTCCTCGCCAGCAAGAAGGGTTTTGGCATTTTTCAGCGCGCCGCCGGTCCCAAGCGGCTCTTCTTCAACAGAATACTCTACTCTGGTACCAAACTTACTGCCGTTGCCAATGTGGTCAAATATCTGTTCCCTCATGTAACCGACGCACAGCACGAAATCCTTGACGCCAAACTTACTGAGCCACCTTACCTGCCACTCTACAATCGGGACGTTGAGGACCTCTATCATTGGCTTGGGCCTTTGGTCAGTCATTGGCTTTAACCTCTTGCCAAAGCCGCCTGCCAGAATGACTGCTTTCATAATAACCAACAGTCGCCCGGTTCGTATAAAATGTTATCCTGCCAGTGATTAGTACGCATTTTTCGATTCGTTGTCTGAAAGGAGCCAGTGGATCTCCTGGTAGCATTCCTTGCACATGTCGTTGCCCTCGGTATGCTCGCACTGGCAGACTTCGTCAGCGTCAATGCGGCACCGGTGACATTTCATTTCTGAGCCGGCTCTTTGCCTTTCGCAACAACTGTTCTTCTGTCTATTGCTACTTTCCACGCGCCCAGGCCAATCAAGACGGCTCCCATAGCAATTGTTGACCCAATTGTACGCATTGCTCGTGACGAGTCTTCAGACGCGAGTGCGCCCTGGGCAATTAGGGCAAGCATTCCTGCAATAATGAGGCCTCCGTTCACGAACAAGAGCGCTGAAACCATGGGCGCGTACTTCTTACGCGCGATTACAAACCCGATTATCGACATAACTACCGCGCCTCCGCCAAACGCGCTCCCTCGTATTGCTTCGTCAAACGGCAGAAATCCTCTCCTGTCTGGTGACGATGCCGCCGCTGTAACGTCTGTGCCATAGATTATTAAAAGTACCAGCGAGGCGATAAGAAGACCTGTGGCAATTTCCTTGGCCATATGAGTAATAAATCATAATCAGATTTAATAAACGTACGCTGCTTGAAGCTCACATGCCTGCGGACATCAAGGATGTGCTGTATTCTGCCATAAACGAGATAGGCAAAGATAGGATCCGGATGGATATTGCTGCGGACTTCAAAATGTCTGAAGGATACTGCACACAGATTATGGCAAAGTGCAGAAGTAAGCTGGGTCATAAAGCGGACGACGAAATGCTTGCGACCTTATGCGAAGCGTTGCTTCATTTTATGCTTGCCGCGTCGCTCTTGCCATCCGAGAGAAAGGTCGTCACGCATGGTGTAGACCTGGACATAGTGATCCCCTCGATGAGGGTGCTGGGCAAGAATCCGGAAAAGTCACTTGTAATACAGATGGTAAGAGGCGACCTTACCACAAAGGCAGGGCAGGCAGAGTCTGTGCAGCTGCACCGCGAAAACATCTGGCTAGTTTCCACAAGACAGTTGCAAACAGATCACAGGAATTACCATCTTGGCTCGGGAGGCTATTCATACCCCAGCATCATTTTAGACATCAATGCGTTCCTGTCAGAAAAGGGAGGCCGCGGACTGAAACTACTACACTGACAGCAAGCTGTCGAGGTTTGTTGTTTTTTCAAGTGTTTTTCCAATAGTAGTATGATTTGCGCCTTTCAAGAATGGCACCGTGCCCAAGACTTTAATGCCTGTCAACCTTTCTATCACTTCCGGGGCCTTTTGCTCTACAACGCTTGGTTT
>DATEUD010000046.1:0-5026 GCA_035283265.1 Nitrososphaera sp. | reverse complement strand
CAAAAACGATATGGCGACTTATGCTGCCGGGTCGACCTTTGACCAGAACCTGGCAAAAGGATTCGTTGAGCTTTGGGGCCTGCAATCCATCATTGCAAATTCGGTGGCTGCAGATGCGACTTTAGACAAGAAACAAAAAGGAGGAAAACAATGAACTCAAAAGTTGAATGCCGAGAATGTGGAGCCGAAATCAGCGTTCCAGAAGACGCAGTAGTTGGGGAAATAGTGACGTGCCCTGATTGCGGCGGCGACTACGAGATCGCCTCAAAGAGTGGCGACAAGGTGGAGCTGAAGACGGCTGAAACAGTAGGCGAAGACTGGGGACAATAATGGTAGAGCTCTCTATCATATACGACAAGGTGCGCTTTGAAGAGAAGATCCTGTACGAAAAGGCGCAGAGCAAGGGAGTAAAGGCGCAGATAGTGGATGCCAAGACAGTCGCGATAAGCACTGACAGCAAGAAGAAAGATTTTAACTTTGGCGACGCGGTAATGCAGCGGAGCGTGAGCCACTACCGCGGGCTTTATCTCACCGCGTGCCTGGAGCACTTGGGATTTAACGTGATAAATAAGTTCAAGGTGGCCGAAACCTGCGGCAACAAGCTGATAACTTCGCTTGTGCTGGCAGAGAATAACGTCCCGACGCCCCGGACGCAGTTTGCGTTCAGCGCCGAGGGCGCGCTTGAAATCATTCACAAAACCGGTTTTCCGCTTGTGCTCAAGCCGATCGTGGGCTCGTGGGGCCGGGGTGTTTTCCCGCTGCGCGACGAGGAAACCGCCGGCATGATCGTGGAGATGAGGGAGGAGGACGACAGCCCGTTTGCCCGCATCTATTACGTCCAGGAAATGATAGACAGGCCGCCTCGCGACATAAGATGCATCGTGGTAGGCAACAGTGTGGTCACAGCCATCTACCGCTATTCGGCCGAAAACGAGTGGCGCACGAACGTCGCCCGCGGAGGCAAGGCCGAGCTTGCGCCAGTTACCAAAGAGCTTGAAGACCTGGCGATAAAAGCTGCCAAGGCTGTCGGCGGCGGAATCGTAGGCGTGGACATGATGGAGGACAAAAAGCGTGGGCTAGTTGTGCACGAAGTCAACAATACTGTCGAATTCCACGGAGCTGCCAGCGTGTCAAAGACAGACATTCCGGGCGCAATGATAGACTACGCAGTCAAGATTGCAAAGAAGTAATGACCAATTCTGGCCATTATTGACCCGCATTAGGTCATAACTGACCAAAAAATATAAATGAGGATTTTTGACGCGGAAATTCTATATAACATGCACAATTCTGTTGCAATAAGGGAGAAGAACTGCTAGATGATGAAAGTTGGAGTAGTCGGCGCTTCCGGGTACGTAGGTGGCGAGCTGCTGCGCCTGCTAGTCACTCACCCAAAGGTGGAGATTAGCATAGTGACGTCGCGGGTAAAGGCTGGCGAGTACGTGCACCGCGTCCACCCGAGCCTGAAGGGATTCATTGACATCACCTTCTCGCCGATGGACATGGACAAGCTGTCAAGCACGTGTGACATCGTGTTCACGTCGGTTCCGCACGGCAAGGCGAACAAGATAGTTAAGGACCTGTACGACAGGGGCATGAAGGTCATCGACCTGTCGGCTGACTTTAGGCTCAAGAACCCGAAGGACTATGTCAAGTGGTACGGCTGGGAACACCCCTTCCCTGACATGCTGAGCAAGTCTGTCTATGGTGTGCCAGAGCTCCACCGCGAAGAGATCAAAAAGGCGCAGCTTGTGTCGTGCCCCGGCTGCATGGCAGTTACTTCGCTGCTAGCGCTAAAGCCGCTGATTGAAAACAACCTGATCGACACAGAGCATGTTGTCGTTGACAGCAAGATCGGTTCGTCAGGTGCAGGTCAGAAGGCAAACGCCGGCACGCACCACGCCATGCGCTACGGCGTGGTCAGGCCATACAAGCCGGCAAAACACAGGCACACCGGCGAAATCGAGCAGGAGCTTTCGGCGATAGCGAGACAGCAGATCAAGATCAGTATGACCCCCCACGCAGTCAACATCGTCAGGGGCATACTGACAACCAACCACACCTTCATGAAGCGGCCGGTGGAAGAACTCGAGCTGTGGAAGATGTATCGCAATTCGTACAAGGGCGAGCCGTTCGTGCGCCTGATACGCGACAAGAAGGGCCTCTACAAGTTCCCTGACCCCAAGTTCGTGGTGGGCTCGAACTTTTGCGACGTGGGTTTTGACATCGACGAGTATAACCAGAGGATAGTGGCGCTTTCAGCTTCCGACAACCTCATGAAGGGCGCAGCAGGCTCTGCGATACAGGTCATGAACGTGATGTCCGGCTACGAGGAGACTGAAGGGTTGAAATACACCCCGCTAACACCGGTATGATAGTCATCAAGATCGGCGGGAGTGTGGTTGACGGCCTGCACCCCTCAGCTCTCGCAGACATCAAGGCGATCGCTGAAAAGAACAAGCTTGTCTTTGTTCATGGCGGCGGCAAGGAAGTTACTGCTACTGCGACAAAGCTGGGCAAGGAACAAAGGTTCATAGTGTCGCCCGGCGGCGTGCGCAGTAGGTATACGGACAAAGAGACCGCGGACATTTACACGATGGTCATGTCCGGCAAGATAAACAAGGCGATCACCGGCATGCTCCTGCGCCAGGGCATCAAGGCTGTAGGCATTGCAGGAATAGACGGCGGTATATTGATGGCAGAACGCAAGAAAAAACTGCTGATAATAAACGAAAAGGGGAGGAAGATGATGATTGACGGCGGCTACACTGGCAAGATAAACGCGGTCGACCCGGCGCTTATTCACAACCTGGTTGACAACGGCTATGTGCCGGTGGTGTCGCCGATCGCGCTGAGCGAAGAATATGATTTCCTGAACGTCGACGGCGACAGGGCTGCGGCGTACATCGCTGGCGGCGTCAAAGCCGACAAGGTAATATTCATCACAAACGTCAACGGGCTGATGCTCAACGAAAAGCTGGTCACGGACATGACGCTGGAGCAGGCAAAGGCAGCGTTGCCCAAGATAGGGTTTGGCATGGAAAAGAAGGTCCTTGCCTGCACCGAGGCCATTGAGATGGGCGTCAAGGAAGCGATAATCGCGTCAGGCCAGGTCGAAAAGCCGGTCTCTTCAGCCATTGCCCACGCTAACTGCACGGTGATTACCCAAAAATGAGTGGCGAAGACCAGCACCTGACGGCGCTTTACCAGAGGTTCCCTGTGAACCTTGCAAGGGGCAAGGGCGTAAGGGTGTGGGACACAAGTGGCAAGGAATACATTGAAAGCATGGGAGGCTATGGAGTCGCGCTTGTCGGCCACTGCAACGACAGGGTGGTTGCTGCGATCAAAAAGCAGGCAGACACGCTGATAACAGCGCACATGTCAGTCTACAACGATACCCGGCTAAAGTTCATGGAGAAAATGTCGACGATAGCGCCGCCCGGCCTGAACAAGATGTTCTTCACAAACAGCGGCGCCGAGTCTGTCGAAGGCGCGTTGAAGTTTGCTAGAAAGTACGCCGGCAAACACGGCGTGATAGCCATGAACGGCGCGTACCACGGCAAGACATTTGGCGCGCTTTCTGTCACCTACAATGAAAGGTACAGGAAGTCGTTCATGCCGCTCCTGGAGGGGGTAAAGTTCGTCCCCTACAGCGATCCTTCAAAATTGGAAGAAGCAATCGACGACACAACAGGGGCTGTGATCCTTGAGCCGATACAAGGTGAGACCGGCATTATCGTGCCGCCAGACGATCTCTTGCCAAAAATAAGGGAGATCTGCACCAGGCGCAACTTGGTGCTGGTGTTTGACGAAATACAGGCAGGCCTTGGCAGGACGGGCAAGATGTGGGCAGGCCAGAACTGGAATACCACGCCGGACATCATGTGCCTTGCAAAAGGCATAGCCGGCGGAATCCCGATGGGGCTCATACTGGCAAAGCCGGAAATAATGGAAGCAACAAAGCTTGGCGAACATTCGTCAACTTTTGGCGGAAGCCCGATAGCGTGTGCGGCAGGTACTGCTACGCTTGAAGCGCTGACTGACGACAAGCTGGTTGAAAACGCAGCCAAGGTGGGCAGCCACTTTAAGGAGAACCTTAACCGGCTGAAGGAAAAGCACAAAATAATCCGCGAGGTGAGGGGCGTTGGCATGATGTTGGCAGTGGAGCTGCGCTTCGAGGTGAAGGATGTGCTCTTTGACGGAATTCGCAACGGATTGCTTATGCTATATTCGGGAAGAAACATCATAAGACTCCTTCCGCCACTTGTAATGGATGAAACGACGGTTTCCCATGCAGTTGATATAATGGACGATATACTCAGGAAAAAGTCAATACAATTAGGTCTAGAACCTTCTTATAAGCTAGATAACAGCGAAAAATCAACAGTAAATAGTAAAAATTCTAAAGAATCACAACTTAGTTAAGCCATATCACTGGTGTAACAAGGTGCGGAATTCGTCTTGTTACTTGGGGCGCGGCGGGCCGTTAAGCAAGACCTGAATGCTCTTATCGTCTGTTATTGCCGCGAGCTGATATCCCATTGGGTCATGATCTTGGCAACTTCTAACACAGTGGCTTTGGAATCCCGGATAACCATCCTGGTATTCACAAAGTCCCCTACTGAGCTCATTACGGTATTACTTGGCTCTTTGAATTATTTTTTCTATGGTTGTTCTGCAATGCACTGCAATCGTATTACTTATCTATCATAGATCTAATCTCAGACATGATCGATATGAGTCTAGAAAGCGTTTCCCCAAAGAAATTGGCAGTTTTCTTGATCGCCGGAGGAGTTGTCGCGGTATTTGTACTCTCTGGATTTCAGGCAAGAAACTTATTTGCGCCTAGTATCACAGAAGAAGTAAAGGTGCAGATAAAGCAGGGCGATGTCTGCGTAGTTGAGGCCTCCGACAGGATTCCAAGGACAATAGCTGATTGCCAGTATAATGTCGGAGATACCGTATCAATAACCTACAAGCCACAACAACCATCTATAGAAAGGCATGAACTCAGGTAGGTATTCTA
>DATEUD010000045.1:0-5446 GCA_035283265.1 Nitrososphaera sp. | reverse complement strand
TTCAACGCAGGCTCGGCAGCTTCGGCGGCCACTAACGCTACAAGCGCTTTTGTGGCGACCCAGATCGCGACAGGCATGGCAGCTGTAACATGGGCACTGATATCGTGGGGACACACTGGACGGCCTTCGACGGTTGGCGCGGCATCCGGCGCAGTAGCTGGACTTGTAGCCATCACGCCAGCGTCAGGATTCGTCTCGCCAATGTCTGCAATAATCATTGGCATCTTGGCATCCATAGTCTGCTACGCGGCAGTCGTATTCAAGAATAAGAGAAAGTGGGACGACGCGCTGGACACATGGGGCGTACACGGTATCGGTGGTCTTGCAGGCGCGCTTCTTACAGGCATCTTTGCAGAAAAGAGGTTTACTCCTTGGGGAGACGACGGCCTCGCGTTTGGCAACCCTCAACAGCTGGTTGATAACGCAGCTGGTGCATTTGCAGCCGTTGCATTGTCGTTGGGCGTCACTGCAATCATTATCAAGATAATGGATGCAATATGGCCTGGTGGCATACGGGTCACTCCAAAGGAAGAAGAGATAGGCCTCGACCTCGCGCAGCACGGAGAAAGAGCGTACGTAACAGGATAAGGGAAACCCTCCCTTTTTCTTCTTTTTATTTCATCGATTTTCCTTACCGCAAGGTGTAGTCATTCGCACAAAAGTTTTTTGCCAGTGAAGTACAAGCTTGAGACAACAAATATTATATCCTAGTATTCGTAATGGCTTTCAGCATGAGTGCTCGGGGCAAATTCACAACCGGCCAGACATGGGGAGCTTTGAAGAAAGCGTGGAAGGGCTATAAGATCGCGAAAGTGCAGAACGATAGGACCAGGATGACAGAATATGCTAGAAAGATCAAGACCCTACAAGGCGAACTTGGCATCAAGCAGTCCTCGTTCCCTGATGTGGGCGTCTGATTACTCGTACACGGCGACGACCCGGCTTCCCAGCTTAACCAGTATGGGGCCTATGAATGTCGTCAGAGCTACTGCCATCCCTATTACCGGAAACAGCATGCTGCTGATGACTCCGAGATCCTGACCAGTTTTCAGCACAATAAATGAAAACTCGCCCAGCTGGGCCATGCTCAGGCCTATGCCGATTGCAAACGACTTTTCAAACCCGAATAGCCGCATGCCGGCGTACACACCTCCGAACTTGCCGAAGACTGTTACAAGCGTAATGATTGCGACAGGCACCCAGTACATGGAGATCATCGAGAGGTCCATCAATGCGCCTATCGTGACAAAGAATATCGCTGTGAAAATTTCGCGCGTGGGTGAGATCATAACGGATATCTGCTCCGAGAACTTGCTGCCTGCGATTATCATGCCTGCCAAGAACGCGCCTGTGGCGGCCGAGAAGCCAAGCTGGTAAGAGAGGAACGCAAGCCCAAACGCCGTTCCAAGTGCGAACATGATCGTTATCTCGTAGCGCTCCAGCTTGGCGATCAGCGCGAATATCCTCGGCATTATGAGGACGCCTGCGCCTATCGTGCCACCGATAAAGAGCGCGATCTCGCCCATCGTTATCAGGATTTCGGTGAACTCGAACGAGCCGCTGACGATGCCCGAGTGCATCGCGCTTATTATCAGGATTGCCGCCAAGTCCTCGATCACGAGCACGCCTATCATGAGGATC
Organism: Nitrososphaera sp.; assembly: GCA_035283265.1. Taxonomy (GTDB): domain Archaea; phylum Thermoproteota; class Nitrososphaeria; order Nitrososphaerales; family Nitrososphaeraceae; genus Nitrososphaera. The sequence continues at coordinate 3,805 of DATEUD010000045.1, read as the reverse complement.
GCAGACGTGCTTTCGATCTTGCCCATGTCCTCCAGTACCTTTACGATTATTGCAGTGGAACTAATCGAGAGGGCGGCTGCCAGGAACATAGCGTCGTAGAACGACCAGCCAAGGGCGCTCCCCACCGCAAAGCCGATCGCCAGCATGACGAGAACCTCGATGATCGCTATGCCAGTTCCGACCTTGCCTATTGCGCGCAGCTTCCCAAGCGGGAAGGTGAGGCCTACCCCAAAGAGCAGGAGGACGATCGCAATATCGGAAAAGTTGTTCAGCATCTCGGTGTCCTTGATGAGGCCGAACGGACCAAAGGGGCCTATGAGAATGCCTGCGATCAAGAACCCGAGCACCATTGGTTGCTTGAAAATGTAGGCAAGCGCGCCAACTGCCGAGCATACCAAAAGCAGGTATCCTAGGTCTCCTACAAGCTCAATTCCGACAGTCAATCAACAGAACAAGATTTTATTTGCTTTATAACGCAAAGTCAAGATTACTTTACTTTTCCATCTGCACGCCGTGATGTGTGAATCGTGCACTAAGATTATATACAAGCTTTTCCTTTTATGCTGATACACTTGGAGTCTCGACAGCAGAAGGAAGCCGAGATTATTAGCGAGATCTTGCTCAAGGCAGCCAGCGAGCCTGAATTCAGGAACCAACTCATCAAGGACCCTGGCAATGTTCTTGAGCAGTACCACGTTTCGACTGAAGCCAAGTTGATCATCAGGCGCAGCATAACCGATCTGACGCAGTAGCTCACGATTTAGAAGATTGAATAGTCCAATTTTAGATGATTTAGGCTCCTCACTTTAGTTCTTCAGCTAATAGAAAAAATCGTTAAAATTCATTGCTGCGCGTTCTCTGCGATGAAAAAACATCTATAGCGGTCGCGCTAGTGCTGGTTTTCGGACTTTTCGCTGCAGCGTTTAGTCTTGCACCAGCAATCGGGCAGAGGACGCAGCCAACGAAACCGAGGAGTGCCTTGGCAACGTGACACGAGCAGAAGACCTCTTTAGCGGCACACAATAAATAGACTTTCTGACAACAGCAAGAACATCCTTACTTCTTTATTTGTTTTAGAAACTAAATATCAGACTTTAGTAATGATATTTAGCGTACACCTCACCATTTCTTGCCGGCGGCCTGCCTCATATGGTAGTAAAGGTACTGCTGCGCATAGCCGGCGTACCTGCCGAAATAATCCCTTACACTGCCTGACAACTTTTCGTACTGGCGAGGGGTGATCTTGTCTCCAAATTTCTTTCTATGAAGCCACTTGTAGTGGACTTCAAGTGCCCTTGCGATCCACACGTCTATTGGAAAGGCGTCAAGCTTTTCAAGCGAAAACAAGAGAACGCAATCGGCTATCTTGTTTCCGATTCCATAGACCTGCAAGAGCTCTTTTTTCGCTTCACCATAACTCGCGCTCTTGAGCGCGTCAAAATCAAGCTGCCCACTGGCAATGGCATGCGCAGCCGCTTTTATCGCCTTTGCCCTGTACCCGAGGCCGCATGCCCGCAGCTCGTCAATGGTGGCCCTATTGATCTCTGCAGCCGGTGGAAAGGCGAAAAACTCGATGCCGTCAATTTTTACAGGTCTGCCAAACTTTCTTGTCATGTTGTAGAGCATCCTGCGGATCATGGGAATGTTGGTGTTGCTTGCGCACACAAACGAGAACAGGCACTGGTGCGGCTCCTGCCTCATGAGTCGGAGGCCGGGGTACGCCTTACAAAGCCTTCGCACAAGAGGATCGCGCGATATTTCTGAAAATATCGATCTGGCGTCGTCGCCCAGCCTGAACATTTTCTGGTCGCACGATGTGTCCTCCGGGAACGACGCGAATTCAACATGACCCTTTGACTGGGTGAGCCTGACGACTCGCTCGCCATGTATGCCGTACCAGGAATCGCCACGCTTTTCCCACAAAAAGACCTGCCCGCTGTTTATGCTGACGATGGGGTCAAAGCTCTGGTATAGCGACTGCAAGTCTGTTAGCCAATTTCTATGATCCTTATTGAACTTTTTCATGATTGGCTCAGAGTATACAAGTCAATTCATCCCCGCATCTGACAGTCAGTTCCGTCTAGACTCTTCATCGCCGATTGGCTTACACGCATCCGCTATTTTATTTACGATTTGAGCGCACAGCCAGACTTGAAGTGCACCGGTACCGTTAAATAAATGGCGCACGTGATTTCGTGATATATGAGTTCTAACGATCCCATAGACCCAGTAGAAGCTTTCAAGAAGGCAATTGAAAAGGGGAGCGAAGCGCAGAAGGACTTTGTAAAGCAGTTCTCCAACATCCAGCAGGATGCCATGCAGAACTACTTTACAGTGCTCCGGGGCCTGACGTTTTACAACGCGATGTTCAAGACTACCGTCCAGAGCGGCGGCAGGATCTCGATCCCAGAAGCAGAAAGACAGGCGCTCAACATCGAAGACGGCGATCTGGTGCAGGTGATTGTGGTGCCGATAGAGCGAAAACGCAAGGCCCCGCAAAAAGAAACCTGATCACTGGTCGCTTCCGACCAAGAATTTTAATACGAGCTTGTTAAACGTCATCGGCTTTTCGACGTAGGGCGTGTGGCCGCAGCTCTTTATCACGACAAGCTCGCTGTCCGGGATCTCGCTGTATTCCTTGGCGTACTGCAACGGTATCATTCTGTCGCTGTCACCCCAGACCAGCAGGGTGGGCGAGATTATCTTGCCCAGCCTCCCCTGCAGCTCTGGCGCGTACTTCATGCCGAGCAGGGTGGACATGAACGCATACTTGGCATTCGGTAGCCTCATTCTGTTCACAAAGTCCATAACGATCTCTTCGTTTACCGCTTCAGGGTTGTATGCCATCTCTTTGAAGGCCTTGAACGCGTTTTCGTACGTAGGGTACAGCGCGGCCATGATGTAGCCGTCAAGGGTTGGAGTCGACGTGCGCATCACGCCGGCCGGCGATGCCAGCACCAGCCGGTCTATCCTGCGGTTGAACCTAATCGCAAATTCCGTGGCTAGGTGGCCGCCAAATGAAGAGCCTATCATGCTTGCCTTTGATATGTCCAAGCCGTCAAGGAACCCGTTGAAAAAGTCAAGGAAAAAGTCCATCGTGTATTCGACGGTGGGTTTGTCGCTGTAGCCAAAGCCGACAATGTCCGGCGTGATAACGCGGAAATATTTTGCCAGAGATGGGATTACGCGGGACCACCTTTCGGCGGAAGCGCCAATGCCATGCAAAAGGACCAGAGTCCTGCCGTCCGGCGGGCCATGGTCGAGATACCTTATGGCATAGCCGTTGACATAGGTCAGCTTTTGCGGCGTCGACTGCCCCTGCAATCAGCTCGGTACTATCGTACCTCACTTAATATATTTATGCAGTAGTCAGGCCGTATGGATCCATCATGAACCCGCCGGAGCCGTAGTATTTCTTCTGGTACTGGTACATCAGGTACTTTTCTATCTCCTTTCTCCTCCTCTGCTCGAGGAGCAGGCCGGCGTGGTTCCTTGCCCGTTCGAGGTGGTTAAAGACTGTCATGTATGCCATCTTGTCCAGGAGCTTTTTTATCGCCGAGCATATTCTTTGCAACATCGCGTCCCTGACCTTTGACACACCTTGTAGCTGTTCAATGCACGTCTTTGAATCGCTCCGGATGTTTACTACAATCTGTTTCTTCTTCTGGCTGCTTGCCAGCATGCTTATCTGGCGCTGATTGTCTACAAGGGCAAAATAAATTGCCAGCATCTCCATCCTCTGCACGCCGTACTTTTCATTTTTTGCAGAAGGACGGAGAACTTTGAATCCGGGTTTTCCAGTAGA
>DATEUD010000044.1:0-2124 GCA_035283265.1 Nitrososphaera sp. | reverse complement strand
GGATATTGTTTCAAGATCTGAAGGGAGTTCGGTCCTTTTCGATTCAGTAATCTATCTGATTTTTGTGAAGATAATAGCTTCGATTCCGACAACCTCTGGTGTCCCTCGGTACACTGTATGATTATCCCCTTCATGTCATGGAGTCGCCAGAAATTGAACTCATCATGACATGAACGATATTCCTCCTAAAGGCTGTGAAACTGTTATTTCTTGTAACCATATCGAGGGCGAGACCGATGTTGAGTTCCGTCTCCATGGTCTACTAGATCTAAATCTTGAACAAAACGTTGCTTTAGAACTATATGCATCGATAAAAATAGGCAGTGATGACCCTTAAAAAATTAGGGTGCACCCTGTAACAATACTTGTGTCAGTCGAGGTGCATTTCGTCATCTCGCTGAATGGGCGATCGGCGCAGGTTAGTGTCATCACTGCTTTGCTGCCGTCATGACGCAATTAAAAAGATTACTTGGCTTCCCGGACTTGCTTACCCCTTTCAGCAGGCACTATTTTCAGCCTGCCGCCGGCAAGCTCTTTCTTTAACTGCTTGCCGCTGAACATCCTGTCAAGAAAAATTGCTAGCGCCGCGATTTCAGAGTGGGGCTGGTTGCCAACTGCGATGTTGTAATCAGCAAGGTCATACGCTTCTCTGGGAACTTTTTCCGCGCCAATTATGACAAGCACCTTGCTTTCCTTGCGAAGCATTTCAACAGCATTGTCGATGTTAATGCCGTACATGGTGAGGTGAGCCACCCTGCCCCCTTCTTTTTTCCAGGTTTCTGCAAGGTTTTTCCAGTCCTGTATCACATTTACTTCGAACTTGCCGCCCCACCTCTTGGTGACGCCTGCGACCGTATTGCTGACTGACTGATCGATTCCAGTCATGTATATCCTGTCTGCACCAAACGCCCTTGCGACGAGCGCGGCATGGGTAGTCACCCTGTCGTCGCGCACGAGCCGATGGCCAATCCTCAGCACCGATACTTTCATGCTTGCTCTTCCTCTAGGCGCTCTTTTGCTTCAGCATTCTTGACTTTTTCAGTTTCAAACAGTATAGACCTTACTAAGCTCTTAAGCTGCTCAACGTTGTAGCCAGTTCTGGCAGACACCGAGAGCACGCGCTTGCTTTCCAAGATGCCCAGCTGACCGGCCTTGGCAAACGCGTCCTCGGCAGTAGTGAGGTCTACCTTGTTGAGCACGTAGACTATCCTAGTGTCGGGTACCTCAAATTCGTTTATCACGTCAACCGAGCTGACGTACTTGGCGGTTATTTCGTCTATTGGCTCATTGATGTCAATCACCAGGAGCACGACGCTCGCGTAGGTCAGCTCGTCAAGCGTTGACTTGAACGCGTCGATCATGTACGCCGGCAGCTTGCTGATAAAGCCGACGGTGTCGTTCAGCAGGACCTTGTCTCCCGAAAGGTCAATTGCGCGGGTAAACGTGGACAGCGTAGTAAAGACGTTCTTGTCAGTGGCCTTGGTTTCGCCCGTAAGCGTATTGAACAGAGTTGTCTTACCTGCCGACGTGTAGCCAGCTAGCGAAACCGTGGGCAGGCCGGCCCTTGAACGCTGGTTCCTGTGTAATTGCCGCCTTGTCTCCTCCTTTTCCAGCTTTTTCTTTAGCACCGCCGCCCGCCTCTTTATGTCGAGGAAGTAGACGTCGGCTTCGTACCTACCAAGACCATAGAACCCCGGCTGCTCGCCCGCCTTTGCAAGCCTGATCTTTTCGCGTGCCCTAGCCATGTCGTAGCGCAATTGCGCGAGTTTGATCTGGATCTGCGATTCGGCGGTGCTGGCGCGCCGCTCGAAAATCTCCAAGATAAGCCGCTCTCTGTCGACTATCTCAATCTTGCATAGACTCGCTAGATTATACATCTGGGTCGACTTGAGCACTTCGTCAAATATGATGACATCTGGCTTGAGCTCTCCTACGAGCTCTTTCAACTCCTCAGCTTTTCCGCGCCCGATGCCAAACCTTGACTTGATTATCTGTCGTTGGGTTACAGTCCTGATTATGGAGTAACCGGCCGCGTCCGCAAGCGAGGCTGCTTCCTTTACTGCCTGGTCTACTGGATACGTTATGAGGATTGCCTTTCTGCAATTTGTCATCTAGTGATCATCG
>DATEUD010000043.1:0-5223 GCA_035283265.1 Nitrososphaera sp. | reverse complement strand
GCGGTTTGGTACCTCGATGTCGGCTCTTCCCATCCTGGTTCTGCAGCAGGAGCCAAGGGTGGGGCTGCTCGCCCATTAAAGGGGAACGTGAGCTGGGTTTAGACCGTCGTGAGACAGGTCGGTCTCTGCCTGACAGGGGCGCGGTTGTCTGAGGGGAAGTTGCCCCTAGTACGAGAGGAACAGGGCAGCGCAGCCTCTGGTTTATCAGCTGTCCGACAGGGCACGCTGAGCAGCTAAGCTGCTTAGGATAAGTCCTGAAAGCATCTAAGGACGAAGCCTTTCCCGAGAAAAGACAGCCTTCCGCAAGGAGAAGGGCGGCCATAGAAGATGGCGTTGATGGGATGGAGGTGTACGCACCAAGCTTCGGCGAGGTGTTCAGCCTGCCATTCCCAATAGCCCAACGCACTAGAACTTGGATTTGTTTGTGCCATCTTAATTGGTGGTTTGCCACTGGTATGGTGGCAACAACGCACCATTTTCGAAATTGCGGCTCCGGAAATACGTAAAGAACAACCCTAAAGCAATGTGATCTTTTGCACGGCGGCCAGCGTCGTTTTTTATTCACGAACCATTAAATCTGGGTATCAAAATCCCAAAACAAGCCCGATGTCTATTTGCATGTCTCACAAGGAGGATGTAGACGGCGTTTGCTCCGCGACGCTGATCAAGGTGGCGTTTGACGTGCAGAAAGTGATCCTTGTCGATTATGCTAACCTTATTGCAAAGCTAGAAAAAGTCGTTGAATCTGACAGCAGGATCGATCAATTGTTCATATGCGATCTGGGATTGTCGAGAAAGAACGAACAGAAATTTGTCGAGCTGCTAGGCAAGATAGCGTCAGGCGGGGCCGAAGTGACCTATATCGACCACCACGACGTCAACAAGGAAATCATGCTTGCACTGAAGAAGGCAGGCGTGACGCTGATTCACACCATTGAAGAATGCACCAGCATCCAAGTATACAGCAAGTACAGAAAAAAGCTGCCCGCGCACGCATCGTTTTTCGCGGCAATGGGCGCGCTCACAGACTACATGGAGACCAAGCCGGTTGCGTCTTCCATCGTTCCCAGGTTTGACAGGCAGTTTCTGATGCTCGAGTCGACTGCATTATCGTACATGATTTCTGCAAGCCAGCACGAAGACGACTTTCTAGTAAGAATCGTCGACACGCTCGCCAAGATGAAGTATCCGCACGACGTCAAGGGCGGCTTTGAGACTGCCGAGAAATACGCCAAAAAGGTTGCAAACGCGGTCCAGTCGATACAGGACTCGGTGGTAAAGCTCGACAACATTGCCTACGCATCAAGCACGGTCGAGCTGTCGTCAAGCATGGTGGTCAATTTTGTGCTTGGCTCTTCCGCCAAGCCGGCCGCGATGGTCTACAAGTTCAAGGACGACATCAACTCGTACGTCGTGTCGATACGCGGCTCGGCCGGCTGTAAGGTGCACCTCGGCCGGCTCACAAACGAGATCGCTTCAGAGCTTGGAGGGAGCGGCGGCGGCCACGACAGGGCCTGCGGTGCAGTGATCCCAAAGGACAGGCTGCAAGAATTCATCAAGGCGCTTGACAGCAGGATAGGCTAGCCGTATACGTGATTCCGTATCATTTCCATGATAATGGCCGTGGCTTGTTTAGTAAAAAACGGCGCCAGCGCGGCGTTGAGCTGGTTCAGCGTGCGCCGCAAGCCATCCTCCAGATCGATGCCCTGAGAGCGGGGGTGCTCAAGCAGGGAATCCTTGGCAGGCTGCCCCAACCTGTCAAACGCCTTGTGACGGCAAGTTGCAGGTGCGAAGGGTTGGGCAGGTCAAGATCGCAGCGATCCTTTGACAATTGATATTCTAGCTGTAACCAAAATATTCAAGTGAACAGTTTTTTGCCTGAGAATTTACAATTTATGTGGAGTAATCGCCAGCTCAAACCTCGACTATGAATTCAACTTCTACTGCGCTGTCAAGCGGCAGGCTGCTCACTCCCACCGCGGCCCTTGCGTGCTTGCCCGCTTCTCCAAACACCTGCACCAGTACATCAGACGCGCCGTTGACGACTTGTGGGTGTTCTGCAAACGATGGGTCGCAATTGACAAACCCCGTGACCTTGACTACGCGCTTGATCCTGTCAAGGTTGCCGAGGGCAGACTTTAGCTGCGAAAGCGCGTTTACGGTGCAGAGGCGCGCCGCCTGTTGGCCTGCCTCTATCGTGATGTCTCTGCCAACCTTGCCTCTGAACTTGACCTTTCCGCCTTCCGCCGGAATCTGGCCGGCGACAAACGCAAAGTTGTGGGATATGACCACCGGGACGTAAGACCCTGCGGGGGCCGGCGGTGACGGGAGCTTTATGCCTAGGGAAAGAAGCTTGTCCTCTATCATTACGTGCAACCTATCCTTTTCTTTGCTATTTTAGTTTGCGCCAAAATGCAAATATTTTTAAAAAGCATCATTCCAACTCTTGGTAGAGTATGGCGCACGAAGGTGGCTACGGCAGTAGCCCGCACATGAAGACGGTTGCATTGTCCATCCTTGTAATGGGAGTGTCGCTGGCAATCGTAATAGTCCTCTGGGCGTGGTTTGGCTGGATCGGGCCAACTTTTTCAGACGACGTTATGAGGGATCAACAGGAGACACTGAGAGAGCAGTACGGATTTGAGCCGTTGCCCGAAATAACTGAACAAGAAGCGCAGATCCCGCCCTCCCTCAGAGACAAGTGATCAGAGCAGGTCTTCGTCTATCTTTTCTATTTTGTCTACATACTGCGCGCACTCGCACCCAGGTATCAGGCACCGGCCGACGCGCAGGAGCGAGTTTGCCCCGCCCTTGTTGAATTCATGGGCCTGGTGAGGGTGGAAGCATTTTAGGCAATTCATCGCGCAATGACGACATTTGTGCGGCTGATAATTAAACGTGCGGCTAAAAACAAAGGATTATAGAGGAATCAAACTTCAGGCAGGTACGTTCATGCGTGATTACGTAAAGAACTATGAAAGTAAGACTGGTAAATCTAAGCGCCTGTATTTCCGCTCTACCAAGGTTTTCCCCGGCGGCATCAGTCACAACATCCGCTATTTCGAGCCTTACCCGTTCTTTGTAAATGCTGCAAAAGGCATGCAGCTGCGCGACGTGGACGGCAACAAATACACGGACTACTGGATGGGCCACTGGGCATTGATCCTGGGACATTCGGCAAAGCCTGTTGCAGATGCGCTGGCCGCGCAGGTGCGCAAAGGCATACTTTACGGCACTGTGAACGACGTGAGCGTCGAGCTTGCAGAGACCATACAAAAGCTGATGCCAAGAGCTGAAACGATGCGTTTTAGCAGCACCGGCTCTGAAGCCACGATGTATGCTGTCAGGCTCGCAAGGGCGAAAACAGGCAGGCGCGTGATTGCAAAGGCGATAGGCGGATGGCATGGCTTTAACACCACGCTCATGCAGACTGTCAATTACCCCTTTGAGGTAGAGGAAGGCCCCGGCCTTGTGCAGGACGAGGGGCAGTACGTCGAGTCTATACCCTTCAACAACCTGGACGCTTCCCTCAAGGTGCTGGAAACCATCAAGGAAGACCTTGCGTGCATCATAATCGAGCCGGTGCTGGGCGGCGCGGGCTGCATCCCGCCGGTTGATGGTTACTTGCAGGGCCTGCAGGAATTTGCAAGGAAGAACGGTAGCCTGTTCATACTTGACGAAATCGTGACCGGATTCAGGCTGTCGCTCCGTGGAGCGATGAGCGTTTACAGGCTCGAGCCGGACCTGTTTACGCTTGGCAAGATATGTGGCGGCGGCATGCCGATTGGAATTGTATGCGGCGACAAGGAGATAATGTCGCTTGCAGACCCGGTGTCAAGAAGGGACAAGGACGCGCGCTGCGCAATCGGTGGCGGCACGTTTTCTGCCAACCCGGTTACCATGGCAGCTGGCCTTGCCACCCTGAACGTCTTGAAAAAGAACAGGCAGGTGTACAGCAAGATAAACAGGCTTGGCGGCATCGCAAGGAAAGGGCTGAGCAAGATATTTGCCGAAGCTAAGGTCCCATGCCAGGTGACGGGCCTCGGCTCGATCTTTTTGACCCACTTCCGCAAGGATATGGTGCAGGACGCAAGCGATGCTGCAACCTCTGACAGAGAACTACTGATAAGATATCATCTTGCGCTTATGGCAGACCACGGGATATTCTTCCTGCCAACAAAGATGGGAGCGTTCTCGTACGCCCACGACGAGGGCGACGTCAGGCGATTGCTTGCGGCCACGGAGAAGATAGTGCAGTCAGGGCTGTTCAAGCAGGGTTCTTAAGACAACGTTCTTTGTCGGCCCGGCAAACCACGCCGCTTCATTGCCTTCAAGTGACTTGAACTTGCATTCAAACGTGACAAAGTTGGCGCGCAATTCTGTCTTGCCGGCTTTGAGCGTCATGCGTTTGATGTTGTGGGTCTTTTCGATGCAGGCAGATACGCCAATAGATGTAAGATGCTTCTCCAGCGCCTCCTTGTAATTGACGCCCTTGTTGACAACAACCATTGGAAGGATCCACCAGCCGTCGAATTTTTGCAGCAACATCCTGTTGTCCTGTCTAATCACCGCGGCTGCTGCCTTTAGAACAAACTGGCTCCCGGACATCTTTTTGAACTTCGACATTTGCGGAGCAGTAACTCGCGCGACTTTTCTGCCCGACGGGATTTTCGACCTTGACAGCTTCCTGTAGTTGCCCCTCGTGTATATCAGGGGAAATTTCTTTTCGTCAAATTTCGCGCTGATTGCTTCGCCCACCACCATAATGTGGTCACCTATTTTTTCAATTGCCGTCACCTTGCACTCGGCGTTAAGCGCGCACCCCTTTATCATCGGGACGTCTATGTGCTTTGCCCTGTATGTTACAAATGTGCGCGGTATTGCAAGCTTTTCAATCTCGGTGCCGGAATACCCGCCAGCGATGTTGACCAGTCCTGCCTGATCATCTGACGCGATGTTGACTCCAAACACCCGGGTTTCTTCAATGTTCCAGTACGTCGGCGACTCGTGCACGAAAATGGCGATAAGCATCGGCTCATAAGAAATGTGAATCGTCCACTCGGTGGACATGACGTTCTGGCCTAGCTTGCACCCCTTAGTGGTAATCAGCCCGACCGTGGTGGCAAAATACCTGTGGGCGTTGTCCATTATGTCAGGCATTAGAGCATCATTCCTGACTCTGCTTAATCAACTATTAGATATGCAAAACCTTGTTAAGATTGT
>DATEUD010000042.1:0-3068 GCA_035283265.1 Nitrososphaera sp. | reverse complement strand
CTTCTTGCTTTCTTCATGGCGATTTGTGTCTGAGTTGTCATTTCTTGCCAGATACCTCCGGTCCATTCTTGATCTCCAATAGCTGTTCTATCTCTTTCAAAACGGAGCTGCTAGAAATAGTGCCAACCTCGGCAGCCGCAGCTGCAGATGGAGTGAGCGAGTTTGCTTTCAATCTGTCATATATCTCGAACATGACTACATCTGCAATATTCCCTACTATCTGTTCAAGGTCTTGATAAAGTAGTTTGATGTCAATCTGATTCTTCGAATCTATGAAAACTCCTTGTGCCTTGAGGTGCCACAATATAGTCTTCATTATTGGCTCTCCCAAAGCGAGCAATCCATCGGTTATTGCTTCTCTTAATACCTCTTGTTCGCTAACCAATCGACCAGACCGCCCCTATTCCTCCGCTTCACTGCGCTGACTAGAACCGCGTTGCTCAATAACAACTAGTACGTCTGTGTTATGACAGACAAATTCCCCATTTCGGGCATGAGGGCACACATTCCTTGTCAGCATGGTACGATGTCTCAAGGATTGATACAGTGAATGTGAAGAGCTCAGGCAGTATCTAGAAGACAACAAGAAAAGAGTAATAACTTTATAATTGCCAGCCCTGTAGTTATGACAATGAGATTCATAATTAGAGCTCAGTTACCAACTGAGGCTGGCAACAAGATGATGCAAAACACAAACGGCATGCAAGAGTTGGAAGCCTATATACGAAACATCAAGGCAGAAGCCGCATACTTCTTTGAAGCAGGCGGCGACAGGACAATGGTCTTTATCGTAAATATGGAACGAACAGATCAGATGGCAGTGTTTGCAGAGCCGTTATTCATGATGGGAGCAAAAGTCGAATTCCATCCGGTAATGTTGCTAGAGGACTTGAAGAAAGCGGGCGAGAGTCTTAAGCGGTAGAAGGACTACTACAGCTATAGCATTACAAGTTGTTGGGGCACAAGCGGCTTAACCTTTACATAAAGCTGATTTATTCTTCCCCTGCCTACGGCCAAGGGTTCAAACGTCCCTCGATAGATCTAATATGTGTGAATACCAATCTTGTGGGCTCTCAGTAGCCTGAAAGTTCCAAAGATTCTATTACAAATGTCACATTTCCAGCGAACTAATATCGTGTGCCCGTTCTTAACAATAATTCGATTGATAGCATCCTTCTTTTTCCCCTTCATTTCCTTGATTTGAAACAAGATCATCATTTTAAAATGTTTTGGAACCTATTCCACCAAGCTGAAGAACTCTGATATTCAACTCCGGCTAAAGCAGCGGATACGTTGAATAACACCAAGTCAGTTTAAGAAAAAGAGTATCGAAAAGTTTCCTACCGATTCATACTTGACAAGAATGTCCGCTAGAATTGAATCCTACTGCCACAACTGGAATTTGGACACAGCAACTACCGCCCGGCTTGGGGATTTGGTCTCGGCTCCTGGTAGGTGAGACCACAAAAACTACATTTCCAAACTTGAATTTGGCTGCCTGATGCCCTGTCAGTCATTCTTGTGAAGATCATTATATGATCGCAGTACTCGCACAGCATATTATCGATGATTTCTTCGTCAGGGTGACTAATATTCTTCACCATGCTATAGCAGATGTTCCTGCAGACCCGGTGAGGGAAAAAGGCCAGTCGGCCGTAGACTATAGTGCATCGGTTTTGGCAGCCATGATAAAGTCGTTCTTGTGGAGGCCATCTATCTTGTGGGTCCACCAGCTGATAGTAACTTTTCCCCACTCTGTCAAAATGTCCGGATGATGACCCTCTTTCTCTGCAATTTCTCCCACTTTATTCGTGAATGCCAGGGCCTCAGCAAAATCGTTGAACTTGAACGACTTTTCCAACCGTCTTATGCCGTCTCTTTCAACCACTGACCAGCTCTCAAGTTGCCGATAATATAGATCGATCTCTTCATCACTGAGCGTGGGAACTCCTCCACGGCATGGCACGCACTTGTCGTCTTCTAGTGACACCAGTCTTCGCGAGTGGTATAGACAATGCCTGATTTGTAGTTTTTGCAAGCTCGATCACTAAATTTTTCAATTCTACAGCAAGCGCAGGTAAAGCCAACGGAGGGTCAGGGGAGCTTTCCCTTTACGCCCTTGAGTCACCCGCTCAGCCTGACCCGCCGTGGACGGTAAAGTAATTCCAGCCAGGGCATAGTCAGTTTTATTGTTTGTGGTGGAAGATTACAGGGCGATCAAGGAAGGATTGTCGCACATCGATCAAGGAAGGATTGTCGCACATCAATACATAGTGGCAGAAAGAAAGATTTCAGTGTTTTGGAGCGTTACGTTTGGTCGGCGTACTGCTCGGAGATGCTTCGTGTCCTTTCAAAAAGCGCATCTTGATTCTCTGATACGTACGACATCACCTTTCTTTCAATTATCATCGGATAGTCGCTGCCAATATCCATTGAAATCAGCAAATACATATTGCGAGATTCTTGCTCCGGATGGCTGATCGGAACGGTTGACCGAATTAGATTCTTGTACACTGCCGTTGCATATTGCTGCTCGCCCAGCTGCGGCTTGAATCCGCCTCTCGTTCTCGCCCTAAAGACTGATTGCAGGGTGTACTGCCTCGTTTCATGCTTGTTCATCAATGGTTTAAGGTCCTTCCTGTAGAATGAAGCATGTAGCTTTCCTGCATAGTCTGCAATACCAACGAAGCGCATCTTGGGGTCCAACAGCTGTACCCCTGCACAGAAGTTGTTCAGGTAGCTAGTGACAAACGGGTCTTCATAGTTCTGCAATTTACCAGATGGGCATCTCTTATTAGTCATTCAAGCAAAATGAGTAAATAAGCAACATGCCCATTCTGGATTTTCCAGCCATTCCCAAAAATGGAAAAATGGCATAGGACAGATTAGAAGTGGGTATGTCAAAGGATCAAGCGAGGTCAAAAATTGTCCCTGCGATGGAATCTTTCCTTATATATTCGGGAATCGACCCTTGAGTTATGCAATCTTCAATCGACCTCAGATTCATAGAACATGTAGCTGAGAGAAAGGAAAAAGCATTGGCCGAGCTTCTGAAAGAGTTGACCTCG
>DATEUD010000041.1:0-2937 GCA_035283265.1 Nitrososphaera sp. | reverse complement strand
CAAAAGACAATGACAAAGCAGCAGAAGACCATAGTGGTCGACGCAACAAACTGCATCGCAGGCAGGATGTGTTCGCACGTTTCAAAATTATTACTTCAGGGCAATAGCGTTGCCATCGTAAATGCGGAAAAGGCGATGCTGTCAGGCAACCGCTACAAGACCATCGAGCTGTACAAGGAACATCTGGAAATCAATTCAGTCACAAACCCGATTCACGGCCCGTTCCACCCAAGGAGGCCCGACACGATGTTGTCCAAGATGGTGAGGGGCATGGTGCCAAAGAGAAAGCCTAGCGGCATGACCGCGTTCAGGCGGCTGAGGGTATATATCGGGTTGCCGGAAGAAATGAAAAAGTCCAAGATGGAGTCGTTTACTGATTCCAAGATCACAAAGCCAGAAGCATACTATATTTCGGTTGGCGAAGTCGCGAAGCAGATTGGGTGGAAAGGACAATGACAAACAAGGTAGAACTCTATCCAGGTCAGCGCAAGACGAGTAGGGCGGTTGCCACGATTTCAAAGGGCTCAGGCAAGGTCAGGATTAATAATACGCCGGCAGAGCTGATGATGCCCGACGTTGCAAAAGAGCTAGTGCTGACCCCGCTTACGCTGGTGGGCGACTACCGCAACAGGGTCGACATTGACGTGCAGGTGCATGGCGGCGGCTTTACGGGTAGGGCCTTTGCCAGCGCGGTCGCAATCTCAAGGGCCCTGACTGGTCAGGAAAAGGGCGGCAAGGACCCGAAAGAGCACCCGTTTACAAAGAGCATACGTGAGGAGATCAGGAAGAAGATAACCGAGTACGACAGGCATCTGCTATCCGGCGACAGCAGGCAGACAGAATCCAAGAAATTTGGTGGCCCCGGTGCTAGGCGCAGAAAGCAGAAATCGTACCGTTAAGCCTTCTGTACAAAGGCTATTTGCCAGCGTCGCTCGACATGTACACTTTGTAGAGCTTGCCGGTTTGCCTATCAGTGTACTTCCATTCTTCTGCGTTGAGCTTCATCTCCTTGAATTTCGCCCTTATCAAGGGATGCAGCATCTTGTGGACATCTTCTCCGATTGAAATCTTGTTGGGGCCGGTCAACGAGGTTATCTTGGCCGCGATGTTCATGCAGTAACCTAGAATGTCTATCTGCGAGCTCCTGTCGTGGCCGTATTGCACAATCACGTTTTCGCCTTCGTCCATCCCCAGCTTGACAGTTAATTCCGGATAATCGTACTGGTTAAGGATAGGGTTGATGCCGTTCTTTACCACGGTCAACATCGACTTGGCGCACTGGACCGCCCTGTCGCACGCAAGCAGCTTGTTGTAGCTTGCCGGGAAAAATGCAATTACAGCGTCGCCCACGTATTTGAGCACATAGCCCTCGTGGTGGTAAACTACCTGCGACATCTCATAGGTGAACGCCCGGATTATTGTCGTCAGTTTGTCCGCCGGCAGGGTCATGCTCATGTTTGTCGACCCAACCAGATCAGCGTACATTATCACGAGTGGGATCTTGCTGCTTACGTGGTTAAGGAGGTATTCCTGCCCCGGCTTGAGCGACACGTCGTACTGAAAGCGCCTCTTGAGCGCCCTCCACAGCCGATCCTGCGTCTGCGAGACGAGAGTCTCTGAGTCGACTGTCTTGGACTCGCTGGGTACTTTGCCGCCGCTCATCATCATGTTGAAGAGGGCATTGCTGGTCTTGTCCTGTTCTTGCCCCTCATGCTGATTTTTCTTCGCCTCAGTCAAGCCCGTGCCTATCTATTCGGTTGTGGCATTTAAACATGAATATATTAGACAGGGCTGCGGCATTTCTGCTGTGAGGGCACCGTTCAAGGGAGACGACTATTTCTGCAGCGAGGTGAACTCTGCCGCTCAAAAGGTAGAGCATGCGTACCTTGAAACTATAGGGCCAGCCATCGCCATGCAAAAGGCCGGCGCCATGCTTGGCGACGGCACGGTGACGCAGGCCAACACCTTTGACCCGCAGAACGTGCAGATGTTCTACCAGCGGCTGGAGAAATCGATGAAAGGCTGGGCGTTCAGTGGCATTTTAAAATCGGCTACAGAAGATCTTCACAGGCTTTTCTGCCAGTTCACAAAAGAGGCTGGCAGGTACTACATCAGCGGCTACTTTGGAATCCAGTTCCATGTCCTGCCCTATTACAGGGTTGACAAGCGCGTAATTGAGATACAGAAAGAGCTGGCAAAAATCGCGGACGACGCGACCTCTGTCTTCAAGAACATGACAGGCGCGGCAGACAAGGCGCTTGCGGCAGAGCTTGAAAAGCGTGGCTACGCAAGCATGGAGTTTCAGGAGCTTTTCACGAAAATGTTTGACGACGAAAAGCTGGTGCACGAGCTTGACGAAAAGGCGTCGGCCGTCGAAAGCCAGTTCCCCGAGTTTGAAGAGATGGGTAATAAGAAGAACCGGCTCTTTGCAGAGCTGAATGACTTGCTAATAGAATTGTACCAGACGTCGCAAGTGATAATAGACTACAACAGGCTCATGCAGGGAGAGGAAGGCGTGACCAACTATTTTGACATCGAGCTTGTCAAGAACAAAAAGACAAAGGCTAGGGAAGCATACCTCGACACCCAGAAGATAAAGAGAGACGCTGCAGATTTGGTTGCGGGCGATCTTGGCAGGGTTGCAAAGGCTTTGCAAAAGGCTAGGTTGCCCTAGGTCTGGTCAAAACCTGAAATCCGATCAGCGCGGCTATGGCAATCACAGATGTTGCAATGCTGTACGTGGCAGCTGCAGGTATGCCTGACAGGTCGAGTAGGAACCCGAAAACAAGGTTTGCCGCCAGGAACGAAAACCCGATGACCATATTGTAGAGCCCGTAAGCGGTGCCGCGGAGATGGCTTGCGACGTACTTTGGCACGGCCGCCCTCTGCACGATCTCAGCTATGCCGATGCAGACTCCAAAGACTGCCGCGATGACG
>DATEUD010000040.1:0-11844 GCA_035283265.1 Nitrososphaera sp. | reverse complement strand
CAGTATCATTCTTTGTGATGCCAGTAATCGACCACCACCTGCAGTACCCGTACCGCGACATCGAAAAGTTCAAGCAGAGAAGCCGTCGCTTTATCATGTTTGGCTTGATCCCTGCCGGTGTTACGTTGTACGTTGGGCTAGAGATAGCGCTGGCGTCGGTCATGAAGGCCGGAATGCTTTTGCCCTTGCAGCCGTGCCATTTGTCATGGTCTACATATTTTCAGCCTGAGAAAGTAGCACGCACGCCAACACTTAAAAAGCGGAAAAAATCATTCCTAGGTCCGTATATGGCTGCCCGGAAAAATACTTCACGCAAGAAGCGGCTTATGAAGCGCACTAGGCAGAATCGGCCGGTGCCGACGTGGGTAGTCATCAGGACGAACAGGAAGGTCAGGACCAACCCCAAGCGCAGGCTTTGGCGCAGGTCTGACGTCAATGTAGGTTGATAATAAATGGCGACAGTCGAAAAAAACCTTACACGCGTTTACACTATCAATCTTGGCCGGGCGTGGATTACTCCGGAGCACAAGCGCACCGACAGAGTCATCAACATGATCCGCGAGTTTGCCACGAAGCACATGAAGAGCGACGACATAAAGCTCGAGCAGGATTTGAATAGGCAGATATGGTCAAGAGGCAAGACGAACCCGCCGAGGAAGGTGCGCGTAAAGATGGTGAAGGACGAGGACGGCGTGGTGACCGTCTCGCTCTACGAAGACATGCCGGCGGCAACTGAAGTGCCTGCCGCAGAAGAAGAAAAGAAGCCAGAGGGTGCCCCTGCTGAAACAACCGCGGCTGCTGAAGAGCCAAAGAAAGAAGAAGCAAAGACAGAATCACCTAAATGATCGAAGTCTGCCCTGTCTGCTACAAATTTCTCCAGACGATTTACGACAATAAAAAGATGAAAGAAATCAACTTAGCTGAAGGCCACCCGTGCAAGAGCATGTACCACAAGAAATTAGTAGATCGGTAGAATTGATGCAAGTAGGTCAAAGGCATGAAAGCGATCTTGTGTAAGAGCAGACAACCACAGTCTGGAATACTTTAACGTTACCGTTAATGACAATATGTTTTTTGAAGGCACCGTAGTCCTGTTGCTTGAAGAGTTACCCACGCAGATCTCCTACAGAATAGAATGCGACAAGCACTGGAAAACCAAGGATATCGCTATTCGTCAGGAAAGATTAGGGAGTACAACCCATCGGACTCTCAATGTCAACAACAAACAGACCTGGAAAACAAAAGAATCCGTGATCCCCTTTGCCACAGGAATAGATGACGTTGACCTAGAGGTTACGCCCGCCACCAACACGCTCCCAATCCGGCGGATCGGGTTGAAAGAGGGCGAGTCGCAGCAGGTAGACGCCTTCTAGGTTCGATTTCCAAGCATGACTTTGGAACGGCTGCAGCAAGAGTACACCAAAATCAATCGCAGGCTCTACAAGTATGAAAAACTGCCGACTGGTTATCAGGCGCAATGTGAAGTTGATGAATTTGAAGTGATCGTTTCCTATGGTAATTTGTGGCATCGCGTGGCTGACAGGTAATCAAGGAAACTTGCAGGTGTCGCATCTTGCGTACGTTTCGCCGTCAAGGTGGTTGAAATGCGTGCCGCATGACCTGCACGTGTGGTGTATGTCGTCGTAGCCGCCCGGCTCGATAAAGGTGTGGCTCGTAAGCTGCTGGCTCTTGTACGCAATGCACCTGCAGCCGCACGATATCATGGCGTTACTGCTGCCGTTTGTTATTATAACCTATTCGATTGCAGGTATAGCCATCTTTATGTCAGGCGCCGAATCCGGCTCGTCCCAGTCCAGTACGTCTGGAATGATGTCGCCCAGCGGATCGTAGCGGTCAAACCTTGTCTTTTGCGGGGCCGACGCGACGAGGTGGACACGCACTCCATCAGAAGCGGCCATCGAAGACATCGCGACTTCGGTCGCGCCTTCTTCCTGGAATATTCCCTGCAAATAACCGACAAGTTTGTTCAGGTCGCCAACGGGCACCCTGTTGCCTCCCATGACGTAAACCATCGCGCGCTTTACCGTGCCTGCGTTGGGAACGACGTCGTACAGCATTGCGACAGAGTCGCGAAGCGAAGACTCAGAGCTGGAGTTTGCCCGGCTCGTGCACAGTATGTTCATGGCAGGCCTCACGGTGCCGGTTGAGATTGAAGCGATAACCTCGAATATGGCGTTGTTTGTTATTGCAAAGCATTCCTCTTGAGAGAGCTCTGGGTTGTTGTCGAGGAACGCGTCATTGTCCATCACTATTGTCGAGTCAGACGTCTCGCGCACCCTTCTGAGAGCGGTGCCAGAGTTGAAAATGCGGTCCTTCTCAAACTTGAAAGGCATGATTGCGATCGAGATTACGGTGCTCGACTCTTTTGCCATCATGCACACAAGCGGAGCCATTGCGGTGCCGGCGCGCCCTGCCAGGTTTGAGACGACAATGACTGTCAAATAGCTGTCCATCGCGGCCATCATCTCTTTGCGGTGTGCCTGCACAAAAGAGCGCAGCTTCAGGCTTGAAGGGTTGACCCACTCGCCAGAATTAACGTAAACGGCAGTGCACTTCTCATTGTGGACTAGATCCTTCCGGTCGTTGCTTATCAAAAGGCACTTGCATCCAAGTGCTGCGCTTGCCGCGGTCGCGATTTTAGTTCCGGCGCCGCCGATGCCCACCAGCAGCACTGGATTCTTTATCAAAAGATTGTTCATTGATCCCCCGAGCTCCCCGCACACAAATACATGGGTCTTGTTAAAAAGCTTTGGTGATTAACCAGAAGCTACGCGCGGCGTAACAAAGTTGAGCTAGTCTAAATTATCCTTGCCTTTAACGAAAAGTTGGAAAAATCATAAACTTTTACGCGCATTCCGTCGCCTAGCAAAACTTGCTCGGGGTTTGACACGACTACCGGCTTGTACGCATAGTTCCTGCCCTGCACCACCTTGTCCATTTCGTCGACGATTATTTCGCCATGCCAGTCCTGCCAGAGCGAATTGCGCTTTTTTGCAACTCTTTTTGCAAGCAGGTGGAGGCGCTCGGACCTCTCCTTGGCCACCTGAGAGTTGACCCTCATGCCCCTCCACTTTGCTGCTTCGGTCCCCGGCCTGGCGCCGTAGCGCGAAATGTTGACAATGTCCGGCTCGGCCCTCTCAATGAGGTCGAGCGTTCCTTTGAATTCATCTTCGGTTTCCGATGGGAACCCCACAATGACGTCCGTTGAGACTGTCATCTCGGGGATCTTACTCCGGAATGCTTGCACGGCATCAAGGAACGTCCTGGTGGTGTGGCCGCGCTTCATCTTTCTCAACACCCTGTCGCTTCCGCTCTCGACAGGGATGTGAAGGAACTTGAAAAGCCTGTCATTCTCCTGAAACACGCTGACCATCCTGTCCAGCATTTCGGGCAGGTACATCGGGTTCATCATTCCCAACCGGATCTTGAAATCTCCTTCGATGGAGCAGCACGCCTTGAGAAGCTCTACTAGGTCCATGCCCATGTCCCTACCGTAGCAGCCGTTGTCAGTCGACGCGAGCCAGACTTCCTTGCAGCCGGCTTGAACGTCGGCCCTAATCTGCCTAATAATGTCGCCGACGCGGTAGCTCCGCAGCCACCCCTTGGCGATCTTTGTCTGGCAGAATGTGCACTTGCTCATGCAGCCGCTCGCTATCTCGACGATGCTGACCGCGGGGTTGAGCCGGACCCTTGGGATGTTGACCTTGTCGGCCGCAGAATCCTCAAGCGTGACCAGCCTGCTTCCTGAAAGTGCAGAGCCCACGACGGCCGGCGCACTTTCTATTGAATGTGGCCCAAGCAGGCTTGCCGAAGAATTCAGCGCTTCGACCTTTGCCCTGTCTGCCTTTGGCAGGCAGCCTGCAACTACAAGCGGCTTGCCCGACTTGGTCATTGCCTTGATCCTGCTGACCATCCGGTGCTCGGTCCTGTCCTTGACAGAGCACGTGACGATCAGGTTGAGCGAGCCTTCGCTCTGCTTGCTCGCGATTTCATAACCGGCGCCCTTCAAGAGCCCACTTATCATTTCAGAGTCGGCCATGCTTGCCGAACACCCGTAGGCTTCAACCCACACCTGGGGCTTTGATCTCCTCAGCACGGGTATCGACTCTATTATCTCGGGCTTAAGCGACCTCTTTAGCATCGCAGGAAGGCAATACATTTCCTCGACTTAAAAGCGTGCCGTCAGAGGATTTTTCTGACTCGGCGTTCCTGAAGCTGCTCACGCTTTATGTTATACCACTTTGTTAATGCAGAAAGTGTTATGGGTCAACAAGAATAATCGGTCCAGCGATTTCAGCTGTAATTTTCATTTCGTTTTCAGACAGCGCGTACGGCGGCGTCCTTGCCGCCGGCGCAATACTTGTCCATCCTGCAGCGCTCATTCTTTGGACAGTATTGTTATTTTTCCTGCTGCTTGCGATTCTGGCCCCAGACCTCTGTCAAAACAGCAACATAGGTGGTGACTAGCCCGCCGCTCTCCATGCTGACACGGTTTTTCTCCAAGTCGTTTCCAAGCGCCAACATGAGCGACTTGGGCACCTTCAGGTACTCATTCATGTAGATCAAAAGGGAATAGTACATCAGCTTCATTATCTCGTTGTTGCCGGCGTCCTCCTTGATCTTCATGTTAGACATCACGTTTGAGACTACAAGCGAGAACTGTGGGGACAGGAGTGCCCTGTCCTGCTTGTCGCGAAGCCTAATCGCCCCCATGTACAGTAGGTCTTCTATCGCCGAGGCAGTCTGCTCCAGCCGCTGGGGGTCTTCTGACATTGGTACAGGTTGGCAAGCAAGCCTATTTTAGATTACTTATCATAGTGCGGTAGGACGCCACAAGATTCGGATCGACCACTCCTTGCACCAAGTACGGCCTGCCGTCTGATAGCCGGATGTCCATCGCGACTGCGCTGTAGGGGATGCCAAATTGGTCGACCTTGTCCGGCTCGCCCGTCTCAAAGAATCTTGTGCATGCGCCGGCATCGCACAAAAAGCCATAGATTTTTTCGATGCGCCGGTGGCCAGAGCCGGCAGCCCTGCCGCCTGCCGAACCCTTTGATTCTTCAACCATTAGGAGGAAAATTTCATTTTTCGTTTGCTTGCTGTCAAGGTGTACTTCGCTTTGCGCGACTACCAGCTTGCGCTGCGGCAACTGCAGGATAGCGTCAATCGATTCTGGCATCACCTTTGCAATATAGGCGGGATGCTTTATTTCTTGCAGTAAAAAGCATCTTTATCGCTAAGTTGAATGTAAGGCGACCCGCTCTTGCATGGAAATGGCTGGTCGAAGTGAAATACGAGCAATTCGTCAAGCAACCGCGCGAAATGTCAAGAAGGCTGAACGAATTGGCAGGTTTGCGCCGGTGCGACGAACTGGAAAATAACGTGCCTGCAGAATTGCAGCTGGAAAACAACGAAAAATGGCGCTCGCTCCCGGCAGGAGCGGCAGCTGCTGAAAAGCGCTTTCCCTCCAGCAAGCGCAGTATCGTGATTCGTAATAGATATAATATCTATAAATCGCATGATAGGGCATGGTCAAGACCGCTTCATCACCTCAAGTTCTCAGAACCGGCAGCAGGGCGCCCGATTTCAATTTGAAAGGCGTGGACGGAAGGACGCATTCATTGCAAGATTACAAGGGCAAGGCCACGCTTGTCGTGTTCATCTGCAACCACTGCCCCTACGTCAAGGCAAGGATCGGCGACATTGTCGCGCTGCAGGGCAAGTTCAAGCCGTCTGAACTGCAGATAATCGGCATAAACAGCAACGACCCGAACTACAAGGACGAAGGCTTTGACAACATGGTGACGTTTGCAAAGGATTACAGGATTAACTTTCCTTATCTGATAGACGATAGCCAGGACATTGCGCGATCGTACGGCGCGGTATGCACGCCGGACCCGTTCCTGTTCGTCGAGGGCAGGCTGGCGTTCCATGGCAGGATAAACGACGCGCTAGAGCCGGAAGCAAGGCCGACAGTCCCGGTGATGGAGAATAACGTGCGCAGGCTGCTAAAGGGAGAAAAATTAGAGAAGGACTTTGAGCCTTCCATCGGCTGCTCCATCAAGTGGAAGAACTAGCCGTACTGGTAGACTACGCCTTTTTCGCCCCTCGGATGGCGCCACTCGGTTTCCTTGGCGCAGGTGCCGCATTCAATGCACGCTTCGTGCTGGAGCGTCACGTCGCCACCTTCAATGCTGTAACAGTTCGTGGGGCAGAGGGCCACCATCTTTTTCATGAATTCTGACTTTGGGTTCAGAACCTTGATGTGTGAAGCCCTGTCATCGTCGTATTTTAGCCGGGCGACGCGCTGTGCCACTGTCGGGAGCGTCGGCTCGTACGTCGCGGTCATTGGCCGGCCCATCTTTTCCGCAAGTTCCACCGGCACCTGCACGTACGTGTCCTCCGACTCGACGAGCGGCAGGAGCTTGTCGTAGCCAAGAATGTTGGCAAAGCCGACTGCAAGCCCCCTCAATGTGCCGCTTGACATCAGCCGGAAGACCATGCCGTAGCGCTGGCCGATGATGTCCTTTGGGACGTCCCTTGCGGCGTCGAGGAATATCTTCAGGTAGTCCTTGTCGATCTCTTTCATGTCGCGCGTGTAGGGGCTTTCTTCTATCGACTGGGAATAGTACTCGCCCATGTACTGCGGCCCAAAGTTGTTCCTGTCGATCGCCCTTGCGATGGCGTTTGCCGCCCTCACCGCGTCGTCAATGCCAACATTGAGGCCCTCGATCCGCGGCCCGATAAAGACGCCCCTTCCTGCCGCGTCGCCGATAAACAGGATGTTTTTGTGGTACGGCTTTTTCATTGCGCAGCGCTTGCCGTCCGGCACCAGCTTCGCCCCGTATTCCAGCTCGACATAGTCGGTAACAAACTTGGCGCTGTACTTGTTGGCGAGCTCGTTCTGCACATAGTCGAGCCTTGACTTGATCTCTTCTTCTGTTTTGTATTTGCCGCTTTCAACCAGCTTTTTCCTTGCTGAAGGAGAATGCCACGCGTCGCGAAGCTCGTTCCACGTCTTTATCAGCTTGCTTGTAGCAAACCTTATCCTCAGCTGCTCCTCCTTTGGCAGATCCTTGTTGATTTCTTCCTTGACTGCCACTTCGTCTTTGACAAACTCGGCGAGCATTGGGTTCTTCAGAAGTGCATTGACAAGCGTGTAGGGCTCTGTCGGCCTGCCCATCAGCGAGTCGTAGTGGTAGACGGCGCCGACAGACAGCGTGTCGCGGTTTGTGTAGAGGAAGCCGCCGCCGATGTGGTTGAGCGTGACGTCACCGGCGAACAGGTGGGCGGCACCTTCGTTCGGCCCGATGCCGAATCGCTGCTCGATTATCTCTTCCGGAAGCTTTACTACGACCTTGACTCCCTGGTACAGTTGCTCGGGCGTGAATTTTGCCCTTGCACCGGTTATTTCCGCGATTTCAGAGTTGACGCCGTCGGCGGCGATCACCGCTTTTACTTCAAAGGGGTCAAGCTCATCAGTCTCGATTACCGTTTTTTCGCCCTGCCAGCCTAGCGACCTGACGTGCACGCCTGACACGATGCCACCGCCCTGCCGCTCGGCGCTTTCGCCTGCGTTCTTGGCAAACCACGCGTTGAGGCGGTTGAGCAGGACAGAGTAGCCAAAATTCGCCTGGTACTCGTGGGCGGCAGTCAGGTTCATCGTAAACACCTTGTTCCTTGAAGTTGAATGCAGCATGTACTGCGTTATCCTGCGCTCGACAGGGGCGTCCTGCATGAACTCTGGCCCGTAGACATCCTCAACGTTGTGCGCGCGGCCGTTCTTGGGCTTCTTTGAATAAAGTATGCCGCCGGAAATGTTCTTAATGCCAACCTGCTTGCCAGCTTCTAGCAGGATCGACTGCTTGCCCAGATTTGACAGCTGCTTTAGCGCGGCAAGGCCGGCAGACCCGCCGCCGATTATCGCGACATCATAACTTTCCATCATTTCCTTACCTCTATCGCAGGCTTCTTTTTTCTCAGTTCCTCAAGCAAAAGCGGTATCACGTCTTCCATTCTGCCTTTGATGAAAATGTCGCACTCGTCCTTTATCGGCGAGTTTTCGTCAGGGTTGATAGCCACCACAAAGCCGGCCTCCTTCATGCCGGCGATGTGCTGCATTGCCCCGCTGATACCTGCCGCGACATAGAGCAGCGGAGCAACCTTGCGGCCGCTCGTGCCAATGACCCTGTCAGGGATCATGTAGGTTGAGCTCGCCCCATCGCTCACCGCGAACGGCTTTTTCGATATAGGCAGCGAAACGCCCACCTCTGCTTCGAGCAGTTTGCCAAGCTCTGCTACCATCTTGATGTTTTCCTCAGGTGAATCCTTGATCCCCCTGCCAAAGCTAACGACTGCCTTTTTGCTGTCAAAGTCGACCGCACTCTTCACTATCTTTCTGTTGACTATCTTTACCCGGAGGTCGCGCTCGTCAAACTTTGGCACATAGTCTACTACCGGACCCCGCCTTGTGATGTCGCGCTCGATTGGCACAAACACGCCCGGGATTATGCTGCACGCCTGTGGGTGGTACTCGCGTTCAATGGCAGGGTTGCGGTTGTCAAGGCACAGAATCGTGGTCCAGAGGAACCCGGAGAAATCGGGCCGGTACATTTCAAGCGTCCTTTCATATTTCATCGCCTGGCCCTTTGTCTTGTGCTCGTGCTTTATCTCAAGGTCCTCGATGACGAGCTTGTTGATGTCTGACGCAAGGCCGGATTCCAGCTCTGCAAGAACCGTCGACGATAGCTGCCTCCCTACGTTGTCTGCCGCAAAGAACATGTAGCGCGGTTTAACAAACCCTGAAGCGGCGGAGAACTTTGCCGCAAGCTCTTTGTTCGTCGCAATCTGGCTTATCACCTTGGTGTCAATCAGGTTCCTCGTGTAGCGGAGCTCGGGACTATCCGCGTAAATCACCGCGTCGGCGCCGTAGAATATCAGCTCCTCGCACAGCTTGCGCACGCCGTGTCCTAGGACCACTGCGACTACCTTTTCATCCGAGGAATACCTCTTGTTGTAGCCGTCCATGAGCCGCCTGGCTTCACCCAGCATCTCGAGGCTGACAGGCACCGGCTTGCCGTCCTCGTGCTCGACTACGACGTAAAGGTGTTGGTACTTCATTTGATTACAATGCCTCCCAGCACTTCGTACATCTTTGCGGCCACCTTGCCAAGCTGCTCGCGGCTAGAGCCGTCGATTAGTTCGGCTTTCCTGCTGGCCTTTGCCTTTGGGATTTTTTCAACCTTGTAAACGATTGTCGGCGAGCCGGGCAGCCCGACCAGTTTCGGGTCGACTCCCAGCTGCTGCGCGTTGAACACCTTCAGGTACTGCTTGTAGTTCTGCGCGCGGCTCTTTGCCTCCTTATGGTACTTTTCATACTCGAGCCTCTGCGACACGGTATTGAACGACGCCTTGTACGACGGGTCGATTGCAATGAACACTGGAAGCGGCGCCTCCACTTCTTCAATGACGTCGTAGAACCCCTGGAGCGTGATAAGGCGCCTTGCCCGGACGGTCCTGCTCTGCATGTCGACGTTATAGTCGATGACGTTGCCAAGGAGGGTAAAGCCCAACTTCCAAGCAGTCTGCGGCCCCGTCTGGCCGGTCTCGCCGTCCGACGCCCTGTGGCCTGAAAACACTATGTCCAACTTGGCGTCCACCTTTGAAATGCCGGTCCTGAGCACTTCTGCGGTGGCAAGCGTGTCGGCTCCGGCGAACATCCTGTCGCTGTAAAGATGCAGCTCGTCGGCGTCGCAGAGAAGCTGCGCCTGCTGCAGCGCGGTGTCGGCTATAGGCGGGCCCATTGTGGTCACCGCGACGCGGGCGCCATACAGGACCTTGGCGTAGAACGCGGCGTTCGACGCTACGGCGCTGTGGGGCCCGAGGATGCTCTTTGTCTCTGCCCGGTTGAGCGTGCCGTCGGAGTTGTAGCTGACGTTCCCTTCAGAGAAGTCCGGTTCTAATTTGACAATAACCGCAACATTGAGGTTTGCCATTGGCTTTTTACCCCTTTATCTCCATTTACTACCTTTAAATGGTTTGTGAATAAAAGTTACGCGGTAACCAGCTTTTTAGCCGCGACTGCCTTCAGCTCTTCGTATGCTGCTCTAATCCTCTTGTAGAATTCTGGCATCTTGGGCGGCAACATCGGGTATGCTAGGTAAAAGTCCTCGGCTTCTCGCATGTAACGCCTTATCTTGTCATGCACAGGGACGCGCCTGATAAACATCATGTTGTTGAGCCTGTCTGCAAGCTTGATCGCCTTGACGTCGTATTCAGAGTCGCGCAGTATGTCGCAGTAGGCATAAAATCGCGCCAGCTGGCGGTCAGAGTCGCTTGCGCCAGAATAGTTTTCAAGCGGTTTTATCTTTAGTTCAGTTGCAATGTCGCGGATCCTGCTGCCAAACCGGTATGCGATGTATGCTTCAAAGCCGTACGACTTTGACTCGTGCAGGTTCAGTATTCTGTCGTCGTCTTCCATTATGTCGTGCATTAATGCGCCCGCGATTTCGACGCTTGTAATGTTGCGGTTAACTGACCGGTAATGCCTGGCTACCTCCATTGCGACCGGCCAGGTGTGGGTTTCAAGGAACGGCGAAGTGCCGTCTTCACGCATCAGGCCGGAATGGACCTCTTCTGCGACATCGACTGCGCCCTCGATGTAATCGTCAATACGCACCTTGGCTTCGTTCTGGAGGAAAGCCAGAAATTCGTGCTTGCTTGTCCGGGGAGTATCGAGCTTGCTCATGCCATTATAGGACAGGGGTTGAACAAAAGTTCTTCGGTAAGTATTTCATGCAAATTAAAACACGGTTGCCGCAGTAGATTTGGACATTAACTGCGCAGCAGACATAACTTTTAAACACATCCTTTTCTATCTTGAACGGTACGACATTCTTACCTGGTACGAGATTCCACGCCTAGCTCCTTTACACACATGATGGATGTTTGTACTCATTGCGGCAAGGACGCAACGAAAGAAGCTCTGTTCAAGGGCGGAGGTGTTATCATGATTGAAAAGTACTGCAGCGAATGTCTGGAGTCCGAAAAGTTCAGCGCTATCATGACTTTCTACGCAAGGAATGGATGATTTGTTTACTGTAGACTTGGTGGGTTTGGCTGGGTAATCAAGAAAAAGAAAAGTAGGGTCATTTACCGTGGCGATCTATTTACTTTACCTTGGATGTCCACTGATAAACTCTCGAATCGTGACTTTGCCAACTCCGCTATCTTTCCTTCTTCGACATTTGCATTGCGCAATTGAGTTGTTCTTACCTCTGGAGTACCACCGTTGTATCTAGTTGCTACTGTTGATGTTTGTGACATACTATCACTACACATCCATCCAATGCATATCCAACTACTGAAGGAAAACCCCTTGAATGACGCTTGACATTGAAACTATATGATTCATCAGGAACCACCCTTCTAGCATCAAATTCTACAAGTTGGAAAGGATTTCCTGGCTCTTTATCGCTATCCGGTAGCGTATTCGGCAATGTTGACTCTCCTGTAAGGTACGACTACTTACTTATCAGTCGAGTCCGCAGATCTTGACAAGCTGGAAGAGCTCTGAACCAGTATTCTAAGGCTTGATTTTTGAAAAGCCAGAATTAACAAAGTTAAGTCAAGGCTATTATGACCTAACCCCTTGATCTCCTAAGAAAAAGGCGAGAGTCTTCAGTGGGATCATTCTTTGAGCAGAGGTTACGGAAAAGATGGAAGGTACTGTCAATCGTTGCTGGGTTGTGGGTCTGGGTTCTCTTTCCAATTCCTTTTCTGCCGCTCTTTAATGCTCCATACGATCCTACGTCTATTCGTGTT
>DATEUD010000039.1:0-23929 GCA_035283265.1 Nitrososphaera sp. | reverse complement strand
CTTTAATGCCGATCAATAGCTACTAGTATGGGCGGTTTTACCTTTTCTAACTATATCCTCAATAGAGTAGTGGGGCCAGCAAGATTCGAATCCCCGCATATAGGAGAATTCGGTAAAGCTCAATGTGTTGACGAAATGGCTAGCGGGGCAAGCTCTCATTCAGCATGAGAGCCAATAGCGCGGCCCTCAGCTCCTTCCCATTAGAAGCCTGTTTGAAGTATATTGCGTTCTTGGTGTGGTCAATCGACTGCGAAATCTCGTCGAGTCGCGGCAGGGGGTGCATCACCGCGACGTCCTTCTTTGCCTTTGCAAGCGTCTTCTCGTCTATGGTATAAGTCCCCTTTACCTTTTCGTATTCTTGCGCGTCTGGGAAGCGCTCGCGCTGTATTCTCGTGACGTAAATGACGTCCGCTTGCGACAGCACTTCGTCAAGCTCGTTGTGCTCCTTTATCTTCATCTTGCCCTGCATTTCATAGATAGACTCTTTCCTTACCTGCAGGGTCGGTGGCGACACAAGGTGAATGTCAATGTTATAGTTGGCAAGCCCATACAGGAGCGAATACACGGTCCTTCCGTACTTCAGGTCGCCCACGATTGCAATCGACAACCCGTCGATCTTGCCCTTCTCCTTCAATATCGTGTATAAATCCAATAATGCCTGTGTTGGATGTTCTTCACTGCCGCTCCCAGCGTTTATGATTGGGTTCTGTGACAGTTCAGCTGCAAACCTGCTCGAGCCGTCCATCGGATGCCTGAGCACGATGACGTCCGAGTAAAGGTCGATGATCCTTATCGTGTCTGCAAGGCTCTCGCCTTTTTCAACCGAGGACGACTTTAGGTCAGCGATGCCGATAGAGCTGCCGCCAAGCGACGCCATCGCGGCTTCAAAGCTCATCCTCGTCCTTGTGGAAGGCTCGTAAAAAATGTAGCCCAGAATCCTCCCCTTGCCAAGCTCGCCCCGCTCGCCCGGCTTCAGCCGGCTTATCCTGTCCGTCGCGTCGAACACAAACTCCAAGTCGTCCCTTGTAAAATCCTTGATCGAAACAATGTCCTTGTCAAAGAACGGGTTGGGCATCACTGGCTTATCGAAAGGAGGTTGTTATAAACACTTCTTGGTACAATCAGCATGACAAGAGAACGTCAGTTTTGACGGCCATGATAAAGTCGTTTTTGTTGAACCCCTTTATCTTGTGCATCCACCAAGCGACCGTGACCCTGGCCCATTCGGTCAAAATGTCAGGGGGGCGCACTTGCCTTTCTGTAAGCTCGCCAAGTTTGTTGATGAATGCCGGCGCCTCTGCAAAATCCTTGAATTCAAAAGACCTCTTAGACCCCGTTATCCCGTTTCTTTACACCAGCGAGCAGCGCTGCAGCTGGTGGTAGTACCGGTCGATTTCGCGCCGGTAAGCGTAGGAACGCCGCCACGGCAGGGCTCGCACTTCATTTCGTCAAGTGACTTTAGCATCTATGAAGTGATAGCCGGCTTTTCTTCTTTGCTAGCATATTGTAATCTCCTTTCTCCTTCCATCAAGGCATATCCTGTAGTTGTCAAGCAGGTCCCTGCCCAGGAGCGCCGTGGCCGGCGTACGCTCGGGTAG
Source organism: Nitrososphaera sp. (assembly GCA_035283265.1). Taxonomy (GTDB): domain Archaea; phylum Thermoproteota; class Nitrososphaeria; order Nitrososphaerales; family Nitrososphaeraceae; genus Nitrososphaera. The sequence continues at coordinate 22,331 of DATEUD010000039.1, read as the reverse complement.
GTCAAGGCATCCTACGTGTCTGTTGTCGTAGAGCTTGCCAAATAGCTCAATGGATACTTCGTAGTACGGAATATAGATTATTCCTGCTCCAGTCACCGTTTCGTCGCTGCCTGCAAATGACAGGTTCATCTCATTTGCAATGTATGTAGGAATGATCGTCTTTGATGAGGCAAAATCTAAGTGAGCATCGACAACAATCTTCCTGTTGCTGCCTGCGTCTATGATTGCCATGCTGACCAGAGGCAAATTATTCTTGTATTGAACAGTGGTTGATTCTGTCCTGCCAGCCATAGACATGTACAGGCGCACATCTAGAATAAGTAGATGTTCATCCCTAGACCAAAAATTCGTGGCTGAAAGACTGCATGGATTGAAAGGTTAAAGTACTTGCAGCAACCTTATGCAAAGTCTGGCGCGCAAGTTCGAAGAATGGTTGAATACCGTTGCTGCAGACCTTCGACAGAAAGCTCGCAGAGGCGACGAATCAAACAAACCCTTGCTCAACCAGATTAACTATGTCCCTCTGCATCTTTTCCTGTCAGGCAAGCATGACTTGAAGCCAACCCACGCAGAGCTGAAGGATTGGCTGCACAGCGGCCAGGTAGACGTGCTCAGAATGAGCAGGTAGGGCGATTCACGACCTCTTGAAACCAATAATAGTATCAGTGTTCAGGATGTCACGGGCGGGCCCTTACCTTTGATATTGCCGACGTGAATTTCCCGTTGGAATCCGACTCTACCCCGATGTCGTATGATTTGTCGAGCTTGCGTGCATAAGTTACTTCAGAGATGGGCCTTCCCAAAGCGTGGCAATCTCTGACTTAATGTCGGCAATGATCTTTTGCTGGTCTAAGTCGCTTGTAAAAGTATGCGATGCAGCCGCGCGATTCTCTCTGGGACATTGTTTGGCGAAGATGGGGTTTCCTTGGGCTTTATCGGAACATCAAAGGTATCACGAAGCTCGATGTCGTCGGCCTGATCCCCAAGCCTTTTCAACGCTCTTTCGTGTTGCGCTTAGACATCACTTACAATGATACTGGCATTCCATGGAATTTAACATTAATAAGGTACAAACTCTGCAATCAGCCCCTGGTCCCATCCGTATTTTGCCCTCATCAGCTTCCTGACCTCGGCAGCTGCAGGGTCCTTGCTCTCAATTACTCTTCCAGCGCCCGCAAAACTCTTGCTGCCTACACTGAATGAAACTTTAGAATCGTGCATGATATTTTGAACCCAATGAGCTTGCCCCTTGCCTTCCGACATTACATAATACCTATCTGCGTATTTTACAAACCAGATCTCTATCGTATGCTGCCTGCCCGTCTTCCATCCTGTGGTAGTAATGTAAAGGAATTGCTCCTGTGACAATTACTACGAACAACGCGCTGATATCTAATATCCCTAGCGAAACTGCAGGGTTCGCTTGCCATTTAGAATTCAAAAATAGGTCCAAATCTACTGACATCAGGATGATGCTCGTTCGCTGCTACACTTGCAAGATAGTTTTTGACATCGACAAGCCAGACCAACGCAAAGAGGCTATCAAGCATAGCAGGGCATGCCACGAAATGACCCGGGGTTTCAGGGCGTAGTAGCTATGGGTGCTTTGCAAGCAGATTAACAAAATCTAATAAACACTTCTTACTTTCGGAGTGAGCTGAAAAAGATGTACAGTATGGCCATGATTTCAAACCTGCAAAGGATCATGTTTGTTGTTAGTATCAGCTTTGAAATCGGGTCGAGCGCCAGCGAAGTTATGTCGGTGCTCATTCCGGTGGTGGACGGCGCCGAGACCGACTCGAACATGCCATCTTCAAAGCCCCTTCCTGTAAGGTGGCTCAGGACAGAGCCCGGGAGGACCGAGAGAAAGATGTAAAAACCGATGACGATTAGGATTTCCCTTACGCGCGTTGTCCTGTTGACCCGCATCAGCTGGAGGGCCTGCTTTGCGTTCCCGTCAGAGGACATGGTGACGGTGGAATTGACATGACCGACTTTAAGATGACGCGGCTAGAATCCTCGCCTTTGAGGACCACCTTTTTGACGACTTCGCTGCTGGTGACCATGTGGACCGCCAGCCAGTTTCTTGTCAGGATGACTGACTCTAGTTATTGCGACTGCATCTGCTCAACAGCGGTAGCCACGCTTGCACCCTCTTCTAGGGTGGCGAATTCTGCATATATGACATGGCTGGTCTTTCCAGCACATCTTGCTGCTGCCTGAATAATCGGCTGCAGACTAGCAGCGTATGCTTTTTCCTAACAACCTTTCTGCTAGTTAGCAATGATGAAATCATGTTGATAGGACCATGTCGTCTATACGCCGGATGAGCTGGCAACCCCTCTTTCAATAGGTTCATATCAGATATTTCATAACGTATACAAACTCTATGGCAATATACAGGTACACCTTCTACAAGAGCCCCAACATTGGCATATTTGTCAAGGCTAACGACAGTCTCATACTTATCCCGCATGGGTTTGCAGACACAAAGTCGGAAAAGCTTGCCGAGTACCTTCAGGTAAGGGAATCGCGCGCTTCGATCGCGGGCACCCGGCTCCTGGGTCCCATGTCCGTCATGAACAACAACGGCATCCTGCTCCCGTCGATAGCGTCTGACGACGAGGTCGAGTCCATAAGGCAAGCAAGCCAGCTCAACGTCGAGCGGACGAACAGCAGGTTCACGGCGATCGGCAACCTAATAGCGACAAACGACAACGGCGCCATAGTGTCGCCCCTGCTAAAGGGCGAAGTCGACCGGCAGGTGCAAGACGTGCTCGGCGTCCCGGCCCATACGATGGCGGTGGGCGGCTTTGTGCAGACGGGTTCGATGGTCATTGCAACGAATGTGGGTGCCGGCGTGCACCCAAAGGCCACTGAGGACGAAGTAAGACAAGTTGCCGAGATATTGCAGGTGCCGGCAGAGCCTGTGACCGTGAACGGCGGCATACCGTTCCTAACGTCAGGCGTCGTTGCAAACAGCAAGGCAGTAGTGGTCGGCAGCCTTACTAGGGGTCCCGAGCTTATCATGCTGAGCAGGGTCTTCAACGCATGATTATTGAGATCCTCTGCGTCGGCAACGAGCTTCTATCTGGCATTACCCTCAATTCCAACGCGCACTGGCTGACAGGCCAGATCGCAGGCGTGGGCGGGGTCGTAAAGCGGGTGACAGTGGTCAGGGACGACCTTGGCGAAATATCTGCAGCGGTGCAGGATACACTTGCAAGGAAGCCCGACATTCTGGTGACGACGGGCGGCCTTGGCGCGACGTATGACGACCTGACGCTTGAAGGCATGGCCGCCGCCATTGGCAAGCAAGTTGTCCTTGACAATCGCGCTGTGGAGATGCTGAAGAAGAGCTATGCAGTACGCAGGCTCAACTATGAATTAACTGAAGCGCGATTAAAGATGGCAAAGATCCCGGAGGGCTCTACTCCAATTCAAAATCTGGTTGGAAGCGCGCCGGCTATCATGGAGCAGGCCGGCAAGACAAAGATTTTCTGTCTGCCCGGAGTACCGTCGGAAATGCAAGCAATATTTGAAAAGCTCGTTCTGCCGCTGGTAAAGGATGGTGTGGGCAGGTTTGTCGCTAAAGAGATCAACTATAGCGTGAGGGGTGTGACCGAGGCCATGATGGCGCCGGCGCTAATAAACATAGTCGAGTCGCATCCTAGAGACGCGATCTACCTCAAGACCCACCCCCGGGGCTACTACAGGAAAAAGACGCCGCAGATAAGAGTGCAGCTGATATCCCACGGGAGCGACGAAAAGGACGTGAAGAAGAGGCTGGGCGCGATAGCAAAAATAATCGAAAAAGAAGTGATAAGGCTGGGCGGCAGGATATGCTGATCATTTTGCTAATTGGGATTGCGGCCGGCGCGGCAAGCGCACTTTACCTAGCCTACAACTATCACCCATTGCTGCTTAATGGCGCAGCACACGCGGCTATCTTTGCGTCAGGGCTCGTCGCGATTTATTTTGTAAACAGGCTTAATGCGCACGCCGCCGGCTGGTATCTGGCTGGCGCGCTGCCAGTGCACCTGGCAATACACTTTACGATAATAGGTGACCTTGCTCAGTTGATTGGCGTGAGCCACATCATGCTGAACTTTTTGTCCTTGCCGTGAACCACGGCCTCGAACAACTCCTTCAATCGCTTTGTCACCTTGCCTACCCTGCCGTCCCCTATAGCCCTGTTGTCTATTTCGCCAACAGGCTTTACTTCCGCTGCAGTGCCAGTAAGGAACACTTCGTCCGCGATGTATAATTCGTCGCGTGAAATGTTGTGCACTTCACACTCGATTCCGCATTCCTTGGCAATCGCTATTACGCTGTCCCTCGTGACGCCGGCAAGCGCGCCAGAACTTGTTGGCGGTGTCGCAAGAACGTCGTCCTTGACAATAAAAATGTTCTCGGCGCTTGCTTCGACCACCATGCCGGCAGCATTTAGCATCACCGCCTCGTCAAAGCCGGCCTTGATCGCCTCGACCCTGGCGAGCGCTGAATTGGCATAGTTGGCGGTGGCCTTGGCGCGCATCGGCATCGACTTTGGGTCGATCCTTGTCCACGACGACACCATTAGGCGCGCGCCTTTGTCGGCCCCGTCACACCCCTTCAGGTACTCGTCCCACTTCCAGACTGCAATAGCAACCGACACCTTGTTTGGCATCGGGTTGACGCCCATCTTGCCGTAGCCATAGAATGCAATAGGCCGAATGTAGCATTCCTCCATCCCGTTTGCCTTTACCGTATCGATTGTTGCCCTTTCCAGCTGCTGCTTGCTATATCCGAGATCCATAAAATAGCATTTGCCGCTGTCTAGCAGCCGCTGGACGTGGTCACCCAGCCGGAATATCGCGCTGCCGTTGACTGTCTTGTAGCAGCGGATGCCTTCAAAGACTCCTGTTGCATAGTGTAGCCCGTGCGTCAGGATGTGGATCTTGGCGTTGTCATAATCGACAAGCGAGCCGTTGAGCCAGATTTTCCCTTCTGTCATTTTATCCCACGGATCTTTGTTCGGGTCGAATGTATGGCCTTTACCGCGTCAGCGACGCTGGAGCCCTTGTCCTCGACGACAATCAGGATCCTTGACGTCTCTTCCTGCGCGTCAAGGTTCAGTATGTTGATGTCGTGCTCGCTCACCGTGCTGCTGGCAGTCGACGCTATTTTTGGAACGCGCCACATTTCGTCGCCGATGAGTGTGACCACGCCCCGGCCGTAGACGATGTCTGCCTTCGGGTAGTAGGCGCGGAAGTGCCGCTCGTGCCTCCTGACATAGTCGGCGTCGAGAAATAGAAGGCGAGTTATCTCGGTATCGTCTACCCTGTAGGGCGACAGCTTTATGAAATCGTGGTACTGCCGGCCAAGCTCGAGCGACGCTACCAAGTGTGACGCCGCGGCGCTCTCCATCCTCACCATCGAGCAGTTCTTCTTGCCAGTGACTATTTTTATTGGGTTGCCGCTGCCAGCCGGCGGCTTTCTCTGGATCATTGTCACGCTGCCCGGCTTGGCCATGTCCGTTATGACGATCGGGATATCGAGGTTGTTGTCGTCAATCTCCTTTATCGCGATTGGGTCGAGTATCTTCATGCCAAACATGCCGGCAAGCTTTGCCTCGTTGTAGGACAAATATTGTATGAACTCGAGATCTTCCTTCACTATCCTCGGGTCCGCGCTCTGCACTGCGCTATCCTTTTCAAAGTCGATCTTGACGTCATAGCCGTCGTTGAGAAGAATCGCGACATCTGCCGCGGTCCTGTCAGAGCCTCCGCGCTCGTACGTAGTTTCCAGGCCATCGACCGTCCTGCCGATAAAGCCCCCCATCGACACCACATCGCTGTGTTCTACCAAGTCTATCAGTTGGTCGGCGTGCCGCTTTGACTCTTCTACCATAAAGTTGGCTGCTTCAAAGTTGTCGTCAGTGATTATCGGCCACTTTTCAATCGATACGTGCGACGACTTTATCCCGGCGCCCTGCATCACGTAATCCATCAAATACGACATTGTGACTTCGCCGCTGTACGCAAGCGTTCTTGACCGTATCACGTCGACAAACCGCCTATTTTCTGCAGCCTGCTTTAGCGAAATTATCACCTGCCGGTAGAATTTGTCAAGGATGTCAAGGAACTCTTGCCGGCTGTGACTGTCCGTCAGGTACTTGCCGGCTATCCTCTCGTAGACCTCTCTCAGCACTTCTATCTCAACAGGGGTTGAAGCAGCATAGCTTCGGCCCACGTTTATTGCAACGTCGGTCATGGAGCTTACCTTGTTGTTGTATTCTATCAGCGGCGCCGAGAAGACTGTGACTACTTTTGACTCTTCCTGCAGTTGCTTTATCCGGTCGATAATCTTGGGGATCAGGGTTCCCTCTACCCCGAGGGCGCTGCCGCCAAACTTGGCAACCGTGATAGAAGTCATCGGTATCTGAAAGCTAGTTGCATGGAATTCCCTATATTAAATATGGGGCAATCCTAGAGAAGCGTCTCATAAATAGATCAAGATCGATACTAGATGGAACTTGAGTGTCGATGTTGCATCCGGTGCGGCGGCAAGATGGTCTACACAGGCTTCAAGATTTACAAGTCTCAGCTGTGCGGCGCGAAGAAATTCCGGAAGATCTGATGTAGCTAGCTGTCCAATGTGTTCACGCAGGCCTTGCAGTAATATTCTATCTTGCTAATCTTGTCCATGTCCCACATGACCCTGTAGTGGGCCACCCTGTCGCAAACTCTGCACCGGGCTGTCCGAGGCTTGTTGTTGTAATATGACGAAGTGGGTATAGAGATGGTTGTCGCAAAGTATTCGACTTTTCTGCTTTTGTTGCTTCTCTTCACGATAGGTCCGCTGATACTGTTAGATTGTAAGTGGATAAATATCTGTGTATTCTATCTATAGGCTGGATAGCATATGACTGAGGATAATGCAGAAGAGAGGTTTTTCCGTGAAAGCTATGCCCAAGAATTGCAGAGGAAGAAGCAGGATCCTGAATTGGAGGAAGAAAGGAAGAAGGTAAAGCAGCAGGCAATGAAGACGCCGGGCCGGAGGGGAGAGCAGATAAAGCATGAGGAGATTGACAAAGAGATTGTCAGGCGTTATCAGCTGAAGCGCAATGAGAAGAAGTAGAGATTATTTATCCAGCATTTATATTGAGGGCAGCTGAAGGTTGGTTACTAATGTCATACGGTGAAAGACGCTTTGGAGGAGGAGGCCGCTTCGGTGGCGGCAACTTTGGTCCAAAGCCGGTAGAAGTAGGAAAAGAATACGACGTGCAAATTACGGAAACGAGCAGAAAAGGCGACGGCATTGCCAGAGTACAGGGATTTGTAATCTTTGTCAAAGACGGCAAAGTTGGCCAAACCAGCAAAATCAAGGTCACCAACGTCGGTGCCAGATTTGCTACAGCAGAACTAGTACAGCAGCAGTAAAACAAATCCAAGAAAATGTGGCAACTGCCTTTTGGAAAGTACCACAGATGTTTTTTCTTATTTAATTGTTTAACAAAAGCCTGACGGTTTATCAGTGATGATTTCTGCCATTGTCAACTGCCGCTTTCCCTTCGATACAAGGATTGTTGACGAGCCGAACAGGGAGGCAGCTATAAGCCACGTTTACAGGACATCTGGAATTTTACGATCTGATAGTAAAAGTCATTGCTGACACTGAAAATGTCCTTCGGAAGACCGTATCTGCGAACATTGGCAAGATCCGCAACGTCAATTCTACAGTTACCATCGTTACAGCTCGAGCTCTTAAGCATACATACACTTTTAACCCGCATACACGCACGATACCTGGTTTTTAATTTGGGCAAAAGAAAAGTTCTGAACGAATCTGCCCTAAAAGAGATGGTGATGCCCGGCGAAGGTCAACTTTTTGGTAGAGTCATAAAATTGGTCGGCGGGGACAATATCATTGTGAAGTGCACTGACGGCAAGGTGAGAACCTGCCGGATAAGAGGAAAAATCAAGCGCAGGATGTGGATAAGGGATAGCGACCTGGTGTTGATAGCGCCGTGGGATTTCCAGTCTGAAAAAGCCGACATTATTTGGAGATACATATCAGCGCATGCAGAAAAGATCAAGCAGGACGGCCACCTAGCAGGACTGGAATAACTCCTGAAGGGGCTATTTGTAGCGAGGGCGTGGATTTCCTGGGTTCTGTGGGGGAAAGGTCCTCTTTGGCGGCGCGTCATTTTCATGACCGGGATGAGACCTGATGTGGCTCCAATATTCTGAATTTGTTATTGCCTCTTTACAGAGAGGGCAATTTGCATAACCGCATTTATGGTGACCTGCAAAATTAGGATGTATCGTTAGATGGCATGTAGCACATTTTTCCAAGATCAATCACACTATAGGTAAAGCACCTGCAATTAGTACTTTTGGTAACGTATTAGGGAGACTTGATTTCAGAGTATATCTTGTCCCTGTAGTTGAAGAACCTGATCTCTGCCTTCGCGTTATTGTCTCCGTATTGGTGCATCCTTCTTGCCAAGCGCCACGAGTTGTCGTCTTGGTAGCCATATGAAGATGAATAGTATGCCCCTTGTATGCTCGCATGCATCGCACGAAGATCCTTGACGGCGGTCAGAAACTGGCGCAGTGATTTGTTGTTTGCCGCTTGCTGCGTTTCGTCATTGTTCTGCATGCCTATTGCGAGCAGCTTTTCAGTGCTCCGACCATAGATGCCAACGTCAAATGAATATTCAAGCCCAGACTCGCCGGCGATTTTTTCATCCATTACAAACTTGTGTAGTGTGGGGCTGTACATAGACGAAAGAAAAACTGCAAACCTGAAATTTGAAAAAGAGTCCTGGCAATCAAGGAATATCTGCTCAAGCAGCACGACCGCCCTGTCGTTAAGCCTAGCAAGCAGGGTTGCCAGCTTGGGTTTCCTTGGGAGATCCCTTCCGCTGATGCTTGCATCGAAGGTGCACTTGCAGCGCTGTGCCACCATTTGCAGAATCTGGACCGGGATGTTGTAGTTGGCAAGGCGCGTTTCTATCTCAAGGCGCTGTTTGGCAGTCAATTTTTGCTCAGTTGCAGACAAAATCAACACTCTTGTTATGCTGGAGAGCCTATTAAACGCAGCTTGTGTCTGCGCACACAGATTTAATAGGAACGCACTGCACACCCAGTCATGCAAGAGAATAACAGTTTTGCGGTAAAAGTTGATGCAAGCATTAACCACATATGTGATGAATTGAAGCTGACCTCTTTTGTCAGAGCAAAATGCATAGAGATGTCCGGTGAAGTAAAGCCGAAACAAGACACCAGTGTGACAGGCCCTGTTGCAAACGCCATTGCATGTGCTATCGTTTCAATAGTTCACGGCGAAGCAAGGAGAAAGGGAAGAGTGGCTCAGCATCTCCCGGACAGGATCATTGGCAAGGTGTTTAAACTGAACAGCGTTGCCGTGGTATACAATAAGCGCCTGCTAAATTCGGTCATGGGCGGCAACCCTGCAAAAATGGCAAACATATCTGGCTAATCGCCAGACATTTTTTGGCGCGACATCCTGACCATTACGTTCTTTAATTTATGAATCCCGTAGCCTGTCTTTGACGATATGGTAAGTGGGTCCTCCAGCTGCAGATGTTTCACGATTTCCTTCATCTTTTGCTCATCTACAGCGTCGTGCTTTGTCAGGACAACAAGGACTTTGGCGCTGTCAACCTGTAGTTCTTTCATTACGTCCCAACAGCTAGAATATTTGATGCCGATGTTTTCAAGGCCTTCAGAAGAGTCTACCAGAAGCAGGATCAGATCTGCGGCAAGCGACTCTTCCAGGGTTGACTTGAACGCGTCTATCATGTAGGGCGGCAGCCTGCTGATAAAGCCCACGGTGTCTGTAAGCAGCAATTCCTGCCTGTTATCGCTGAATTTCAATACCCTGGTGGTAGTTGAAAGCGTCGTGAAAAGGCTGCTCGAAGTTTCCTTGTTCTCCTTTGTGAGCACGTTGAACAGGGTGGTCTTGCCTGAGCTTGTGTACCCCACAAGCGAGACAACGGGCATCTGGGTTCTTGTCCGTTGCTGGCGATATAGCTCGCGCTTTCTCTTGGCTTCGACCAGTTTTTCTTTGATAAAATTCATCCGCCTTTTCAAATCCCGAAACTTTACATCCACAGTGTATTCGCCCATGCCGCCTTTTCCTGGCCTTTCATTGCCTGAAGTCATTCTTGCGGTTTCTCGGACTCTGGGGATCTCGTACTGGACCTCGGCAAGCTCGATCTGCAATCTTGCCTCAGTGGTAGTAGCCCGGGAATAAAAGATGTTGAGTATCAGCCGCTCCCTGTCTATCGCCTCCACTCCTACAAGCTTGCTCAAATTGTGAAGTTGTCTTGAAGTCAGATGCTCGTCGACAACCAGCTGCTTGATACCATTTTCTTTCCCTTCAACTTTTACAAATTCTCTGATCTCTTCAGCTTTGCCGGAGCCTATCCCGTATTGAGAATGGTTCAGGTATTTTTGGGTAAACACTTTCACGATCTTGCAGTCTGCCGATTCTACAAGACTTTTGCCTTCTTCAAGCCTAAAGCTATCCGGATAGCTGACAAGTATTGTTCGGGTTAACTTGTTGCTGGTGTTCAAATAACTAAGACCAGTCCATGTAGTCGACTGTTGCATACTCGTTCCTGTGCCCTCTTGAACAGATATGGAAAGTGTCGGCATTCGCAGCCGCTGACTTGAAATCATTGCTGCTCCCTTCTGGGACATAAATGCCAGGAAAGACTTCGCCGCAGGTCTTGCATTTGAGCATTAGCATCGGCATTTAACATTCTTGATGGGACGGGTCTATATATTTTAGGTATGTAACCTCGATTTCATAAGCAAATTGGGTTGCATTGTCATTATATTCAATAGACATTCCCCTACCGGGTTTCATCTTAAAACATATTTGTCAGGAAAATCCTTATTCTAGCTACCACAATAATCCTGTATATTGGTAGCAGCTGGTCCAGACGAGCACATAATAAAATGCAGTTACTGCGGACGCGATTTGATAGTACAAGACATCGTTAATAACGGAGTGGCCTTTCTTAGCCATCTCAAGAATGATCACGATATTTTCTATACACCGCAGAGAATGACAGAAACAAAAGTCAAGAAACGTACTGACAGCAAACAGGCTTTAGCGCCGCCAGAGTAGCTTTAGCTATTGTTAAATAGTCGAGCTTTGCAGCTTAACTTGTGGCAGCAAAAAAGAAAGCCAGTGGTAAGAAGAAACCAAAGAAGAAATAACACTCAGAAATTGTGCAACGATTTTTCTACGGTGCACTTTTCCCTTTTTCACTCTAACAGAATGCTCCTGCAGGTTCCCTCAGCGGCAAAAGCCTACATTCTTATAGTTCAGGCACGGGTAGGTAATGATGAACAGGATTTTTTCTTCGATTAGGACTTGTAATAACCTCTCAAATACTACTAGAGCATGTCATGACTGTGGTCAGCCGGCAACAAAAGACGCCTTGTTTGACGTGGGTAATGGAATCGCGGTCGTAGAAAGATACTGCGACCAGTGCGCAAGAGCAGTTGAGAACAGCAACAGGAGTTCTGCATAACCGTGAGTTTTAGAAACTCTGTCCAGCCCCGCATTGGATCAGGTGCCCCAAAAAATGAGCAGGAAAGGACCATTAGCGATCGCGACGGCGCGGCGCATCTGGAATATTTCATGAATGGAAGCTGGCGCCACAGCAGCGCAAGATGCAAGCTTCGGGTAAACAAAGCCTGTAACAAGTAACAGGGTACGTGTTTACATAATTGGTGAATACGTAGGATATATCTGGTTTAAGCCGCTTACAGTCAGGCCCGGCTGTGGGCCTCCGCCAATGACATAGATCTTGTTGTCCACGGTTACTGCGGCAAGCCCGTGGCGTGCATCAGGCATAGGAGTTGCAGAAAACCACTTGTCAGTCATGGGGCGATAGCTTTCGTTGTTCTTGAACGTGCCTGTGGGGCTTTCGCCGCCGAAAACATAGATATAGCCATCGACATCAGATGATGCAGCAGTAAGCCCACCTCTCTTTGATGGCATTGACGCTAACTTGGTCCAATGGTCTTGCTGCGGGTCATACACTTCGTTGGAATTGAGATTGGATGACAAGCTGTCGATCCTGCCGCCGATGACGTATAGCTTATCGTAAAGTACTGCTGAAGCAAGGTGCTGGCGCGGCGTGGGCATGGACACTTTTTGCGTCCAACTGTCTGTCTTGGGATCGTATGCTTCGTTCGTCGCAAGCGGGCCGGCTAGAGAGCTAAAGCTGGAATTTACGCCACCCACTGCGTAAAGGGTGGCGTTTGCAAAATTAGCAGTCAGCGCTCCTCGCGGCGTGGGCATTGCGGCAAGCTCCTGCCATTGGTTTGCTTGTGGATCGTAGGCCAGCAGCTTGTCTGTAGGTTCAGTGTCGGCAAGGTAGCCGCCTACTACATACAGCGTGCCGTTGTACGAAGCTGCCGCAGCATGGTGCAGCGGCCACGGCAGCGGAGCAGAAGCATTCCACTGATCAGCCTTTGGATCATAAACTTCAACTGTTGAGACAGCGCTCCCCGTTCTGTCGATCCCTCCAATTATGTAGATCTTGCCGTCAAGTGTTGCACCTGCAACTTCTGTCCTATGGGTGGGAATCGGCTTGCCTTCAGACCAGGCGGGTGGTGAAACAGGTTCTGGCAGGCGGGTAATAACATCGGGGTTGACAGCATCTGAATTAGTCATGATTAGTATTGTTGATATTGCTATAGCGGCCGCTGCTATGCTCCATAATATGATAATGTAAAAGTGGCGCGCTGTCATACATCAATATGACATCTACTATACTAAATTAGTTATCCAATCAGTGTGGAAATGATTTTTGCAGCTCGCTCCGCCCCACCAGCGTCTTTCATGCTGTTCCTGCAGCCAATCTTTTCTTCAATCAACGATTCAAGCCGGAAAATGTCGCCGTACTTGAAGCCCAAGCGCGCGGCTCCTTCCTCCTGCTCAAAGTGGTTCTTTATCGGGATGAAAATTCCCGGTGTGCCGTACGCTATAGACTCATCCATGGTGGACCTACCGGCAAGCGAGATCACTAGGTCGGCCGAGTAGATCAGCTCGTGTAGGTTGTCGACAAGCCCGAGGTTGCGAAACTCCGGCGAATCTTGTAGCTTGAGCGATGGTCCTGGCACTATGATAAGCTCGCTATCCAGCCTGCTTTGCAGCTTATTGTGCGCCTCTACCACTTTTTCAATCAGGTACCTGCCGGCGTCTGTTCCGCCCACGCTTACAACAATCGTGTTTTTGGCAAAGCCAAACTGCCTGCGTAGATCGTCGCGGCCAGCGCTGACCTGCCTCACTATCGGGCCAACGTAGCGTACATTGTCCCTGTCGTCGCCGGCGTCAGGAATTATGACATAATCGCACGCCTGCATCATTTTCCGCATTGATCTGTTCATCTTTTTTTCTATTATTGATGCCGGGCCGCTCGTGAAATGCGTCTCAGTCACGTCGGTTATCAATACGCGCCTCCGGCCCATCTCCCCGCCAACTGCGATAGAGGCAAAGTCCTCGTCGCTTACTATCAGGCCGGCGCGCTTGTCCAGGATTTCTTTTGCAATAACCTTACATTTTTTGTAGTACGAGTAATAGCCCATGAGCCACCTGAACGAGTGCTGGAGCTTGCCGGATTCGACGACGAATTTTTCCGGCCGGTAGACGTCTAGCGCGCTAAAGCCTTTCCTTGCGATCAGGCTTGCCGCGCCTTCGCCGCTGACAAACGTGATGTCATTCTTTATTTTTTCCGCAATTGCAATGTCACGGGTCGCGTGCCCGAGCCCGATCGGGCTCGTGAAAAAAGTAATCACGTTGTGATCAGCTTAACGTGGTCCATCTTTTTGTTCGACTGGAACCTCTTTGTCATGTCCCTTACTTCGTCCGCGTCGCCCTTTAGCAGGAAAATTTCGAGGCACCTGTCGCCGTCTATCTTGTTGTGTATGTGCGTTGTTATCAGCTTGTCGTAGCCGTGTCCCATCTCTGTTACTTGATCATCGGACTTTTCGTCGTGTATCGCCAGGAGCACCGCGAAAAGGTGGCCAGACAGGTTCTGCCGGTCTTTTTCTTCAGCAAGCAGGTTTCGAATTCCGGCGCGTACGATCTCTGACCTGCCGGAAAAGCCGAGGGCTTTTTGCAGTTTGTCTATTTCAGTCAATATGTCGTCGTTGAGTGAAACGCTGACTATAGTCAATGCAAGATATTGTTATTAAGATATTTATAAAGAATTCCATATTTGTTATTAATAAAGGTATATATTCTTAATAACATACGATGATGATGTGAACCAGAGCCGGATAGCCCTCGCGGCCATTGCCATCGTGATCCCCCTTGCCATGTTGGCTACTGTTTATACTGGCGGGCAGGCGCAGCAGGCCAGCCAGGAGAAGGAAAAAATCACACTTGTTGCGTCGTTTTACCCGCTCTATGAATTTGCTTCTCGCGTAGGCGGCGACAGGGCTGAAGTGTTAAGCCTTGTGCCGGCCGGGATAGAGCCCCACGACTGGGAGCCCACGTCAAGGGACGCATTAAAGGTGCGCTCTGCAGACATGCTGGTACTCAACGGCGCCGGCTTTGAAAGCTGGGCTGACGACATGGAAGCCAAGGTCGTAGTTGACACGAGCCAAGGCATTGAGCTCGAGCATGAAGAAGAAGAAGAAGTTGAAGAGGACGGGCACGGCCACGAAGGCGGAACCAACCCGCACATCTGGCTCGATCCTGTATTGGCAAAACATCAGGTTGAAAAGATCCGCGAAGCCCTGGTCAATGCTGACCCGGAGAATGCTGATTATTACAATGGAACCGCGGCCGAGTTTGCAGCAGAGCTTGACTCGCTTGACGCTTTCATACAGCTAGAGCTTGATAACTGTGAAAAATCAGACTTTATAGCGTTCCACGACGCCTTTGCACATTTTGCAAAGCGATACGGCCTGACGCAGCACAGCATACACGGCGTTTCGCCGGAAGGCGAGATCCTGCCGCAGAGGATGCAGCAGGTGATCGAGCTTGCAAACGAGCTTGACATTGATGTCGTTTATTCAGAAGACCTTATTGACAGCCGTCTGGCAGACACCATCGCTGGCGAAATTGGCGGCAGAGTGCTCGTGCTGAGCCCCATTGAAGGGATTGACCAAGAGGAGCAGGAGCTTGGCATAGGTTACATAGACAAGATGGAGCAGAACGTCGCTAACCTGAAGGTGGGGCTGGAATGCAGGTAGTAGAAATCGACAAATTATCTTATGCGTATTCCGGTAGTCTGGTGCTGGACAACATCTCCTTCTCCATAAATGAGGGCGACCTGCTTGGCATTATAGGCCCAAACGGAGCCGGCAAGACCACGCTTTTTTCCTGTATGCTGGGGCTGCTTGGCGGATACACCGGCACGATCAAGATTTTTGGTCGGGACATTAAAGAAGATAGCAAGGCTCTCAAGAGCATAGGATACATTCCGCAAAGAAAGACAATTGAGCAGAATTTTCCCGCGACGGTCGAAGAGATCGTGTCGCTTGGTATCACTAGCGGCAAGATAACCAAGGAGAAAATAACTTCAGCCCTTGATACCGTCGGGCTTCTACCGCAAAAGGACAGACGCGTAGGCGAATTATCAGGCGGCCAGCAGCAGCGCGTGCTTATCGCAAAGGCAATAGTGAACGACCCCAAGCTCCTGATACTTGACGAGCCGGTGACAGGGATCGACCTTGAAACTCAGAACCGGTTCTACGCGCTATTGAAAAAGCTGAACCAGGAGAACAAGATCACGATAATCTGGGCATCGCACGACCTTGACGCAGTGAACAGACTTGCCACCAGTGTGTCGTGCATCAACCGCAGCATGTTCTTCCACGGCAAGACCCATGAGTTCTTCGAAAACCCGGACCTGCTCAAGGCGTATTCAGAATCTAGCATGCAGGCTCACATGCACATGCATGACCACGAACATGGGTGATAGAGATGGTGTTTGAAATACTGGAATTTGGTTTCATGCAGCGCGCCCTCATCGCCGCCGTGGCAGTGGCGATAACGTCGTCAGTGATAGGACTCTATCTTGTGTTAAGGCGCAACTCGCTCTTTGGCGATGCGCTCTCTCACGTTGCATTTGGCGGAATAGCAGTGGGCCTTGTTGTCAACATTTACCCTCTCTGGACCGGCATAGCGTTCTCCGTGCTAGGGGCACTTGGCATCACAAAGTTGCGTCAGTCTGCCAACATACCGGCTGATGCCACGGTCGCCATACTCCTATCGTCCGGCCTAGCGCTGGGCATTCTACTCGTCAGCCTGTCTGGAGGGTTCACTCTCGACCTGTTCAGCTTTTTGTTCGGCAGCATCTTGCTTGTCAGTGTAGAGGACACGCTTGCGATTCTGGCGATGGCTGGCGCGATTCTGGCGATAATCATCCTGCTCTACCGGCAGTTGATGTACGTCACGTTTGACGAAGAGCAGGCAAAGGTGAGCGGCCTGCAGATTTCAAAATTGAACTACCTGTTCGTGGTACTTGCAAGCGTGTCAGTCATCGTGTCGATGAGGCTCGTCGGCATCCTGCTTGTCTCGGCGCTAATTGTAATACCCAACATCACCGCGCTCCTGTTCGGCAAGGGCTTCAAGAAAACCGCGCTCATTTCAGTTGGAATATCGATATTTTCGGTTGTAATCGGCATCGCGGTTTCGTATGCCGCAAACCTTGCGCCCGCCGGTACTATAGTTCTCGTGTCAACTGGGGTGTTTCTGGCCACGCTCGCCATTAAATACTCTTCAAAGAAACAGATGGCGGAAAAATTAGAAGCGGCCAGAAGCTAGCTTTTCGTCATAGACGCCCAGCGAGGGTACTGCCGGCGCAGCAAGTCTATTCTGGTAAAATAATTAAAAGGCGAGATCTCAGAAGCCGCCGAAATCTCCGCCACCAAAGTCACCACCGCCGAAATCTCCGCCGCTGTCTGCTCCGGCGCCACCGTCCTCAGCTCCTGCAGCTCCGCCTGAATCTGCAGCTCCTGCATCGCCTGCTTGCCCGCTTTCTGCCGGGTTCATGGCCATGCCCATTATTGACATCATGGACATAAAGAATACCGCGTTCATGATGCCTGAGAACAGCATCAGCGGTATCCACATCCTGTTATTGTCCATGTAGCCCTGAAGCTGCTGGGTCTGGCCATTATTGTACCACTGCTGTATCTGCTGTGCCTGCTTTTGAAGCTCAACCTTCTTTGTGTTGAGCACCTGCGTGCCAGTGTGGCTTAGAGAAAATTCCATTTTCTTGCCTCCAAAAAAACTCATCTTTTCTGCGCCGATTACCAGCCTCTGCTGCACCAGATCATTTACGATTAGCTCTACTTCGGCCTTGCCTAGCCTTGTAACTTTTGCAATCTTGTCAACGGTCTTCATTCCTCTCGAGATTGCGTCCAGCACCATAAAGTGGTTCGGACTCTCGTTGACGCGCACATTTGACATGGTAGTAATATGTGCAAAGCGGTATTTTAACTATAATACTGCACCTAGCTTGGCTGCTCGACAAACCTGTGCTTGAGCGACTTGCGCGCTGCAATTAAGGCGAAGGTCTGCGTCCCTGCAAGCGGGGCTGCCGGAATCGAAAGAAACGTCGAATGTTGATATAACATAACGTCCGCTGTCGCCGCAGGCCAGCTGGATAGAGGTGGTGCCAGAGTGCGCGCAGTCTGCGCTGGTGCTATATCCAAGGTCGCTGATGCAAAACTGGAAGGAACTAAAGCCGTCTGTGCTTTTTCTTTGCCACAACATTCAAAAAACCTTAAGCAAGCTGAATTCAAGGGACGTGATATTCACGCAGGAGCCGAAAAGATGCCGTGGGAAACCTACGCGATGTTCTTCTACATTGATGGCAACGAGTTTATCATCAAAAAATGATAAAAAGTAAAAGAGGAGTTAGCCCGAGCCGCAGCCGCTAAAGCCGCACTCGATGCATACATTGCACCCTTCGGTGATTATCAGCCGGGCGTTGCATGTCGGGCAGCGATCCTCGTTTGCGTCTGACATCATTGCCATCTGCTGCATCGCCGGCGTAGATGATGGCTTTTTTGCTGCAGAGATTTCTTGAGGTGGCGTTGCCTTTGGCACTGGCTTGTCGTCTTCCACTCCAGATTCCTTGAATATCTTTTGCATCTGCTCTAGGACGTAGGGCTCCTTGATGGCGTAGTCAACATAGTCGGCCACGTATCTACTGGGCTTTACTGTAAACGCCTTTTCGCCGGTGTTCTTGCCGGTGATGTGGAGCACCTGCTCGTGGCGCGAGCCGTCCCTGAACACGGTGACGCCTTTCAAACCAAGTTCGTGCGACAAAAGGTATGCGCACTTGACATCTTCTGCTGTCACGTCGCCGGGCATGTTGATTGTCTTTGCAATCGCGTTGCTGATCCACTTTTGCCATATGCCCTGAGCCATCACATGGTCTGTCCAGTGGATGTCGATTGCAGTCACGAATATGCGTTGCATCCATTCTGGGATTTCTGGCAGACCGCGGACAGAGCCATAGTTGTTTGCAACCTTGGTCAGTATCTCGTCAGTGTAGAGGCCCTTTTCCTTTAGCATGTTCTCAAACACCTTGTCGGTGTAGAAGAATCGGCCGACGGTCACGCGCTTTTCATAGACTAGCGCAAACACCGGCTCGACTCCGTTTGCCGTGTCAGCGATCATGGACAGCGTGCCTGTTGGCGCGATGGTCGAAGTCCACGAGTTGCGGACGCCGTGCTTCTTTATCTTTTCAATGAGAGTGTCCCAGTCGTATGTGTGTGTCTCCTTTGGCAGCTCGTAATAGCCTGCCACCGGAATGCGTCCCTTCACATAGTCGCTGTCCTTGAACAGCGGGAATGGCCCGCGAGCCTTTGCTATTGCCACACTCTCTTCCATGCTGTAGTACGACACTGCCTCTGCAAGCTTGTTCATGAATTCATAGCCATCCTTGGAATTGTACGGCGTCTTGAGCAGGAAAAGCAGGTCTGCGATGCCCATGATGCCAAGGCCAATCCTCCTTGTTTCCTTTGTTGCAGTTTTGATTTCTTCAACTGGGTACTTGTTCATCTCGATGATATTGTCCAGGAATCTTGTGGACAGCCTGATCGCCTGTTCGTAGCGCTGCCAGTCAAATTCGTACGCGCCGTCGGCCTTGCGCTTTACAAAGTTTGCCAGATTTATCGAGCCCAGATTACATGATTCATATGGATACAGCGACTGTTCGCCGCACGGGTTTGTTGCGCGCAGCGGCCCATGTCTTGCATTGATCAGCGGGTTGTACTTGTTGATGTTGTCAAAGAATATCACTCCAGGCTCAGCGCTCCTCCAGGCGCTCAGCGCAATCAGGTCTACAAGCTGCTGCGCGTCAATGTGCCTCATTGGCTCCCTTGTCCTTGGGCTGCGCAGCGCGTACTTGTGATTGCCTTCCTTGTTCACAAGGGCCTGCCAGAAATCTTCCCAGATCCCAACGCTCACGTTAAAGTTCTCAAAGACGCCCGACTTTGTCTTTGCAGTCACGAACTTTTCGACGTCAGGATGCCATGCCTCGAGGATGCCCATGTTGGCCCCGCGTCGTTTGCCTCCCTGCTTGACCACGTCGGTTATTGTATCGATTATGCGCATGAATGACGTCGGCCCTGACGCAACTCCGGACGTTGACGCGACGATGTCGCCCTCTGGCCGCAGATCAGAATAATTAATTCCTACGCCGCCGCCCGACTTGAATATCATCGCGGCATCGGTCGACGCCTTCATGATGCCGGCCATGTCGTCTGGCATGTCAAGCACAAAGCACGCGGACAGCTGCCCCAGCCTTGCGCCGGCGTTCATGAGCGTCGGCGTGTTCGGAAGGAAGTCGCGCGATACCATCAGGTTATAGTATTCCGAAATCCGGTCTTCGTACTGCGCCATCTTGCCTTCTGCAACAAGCCTGAGCAGCTCCTTAAAACTTATTTTCATCTGGCCGTGCTTTGCGCAGTAGGCGTAGTGGCGTATCATCGCTTCAAAGTGGTACTGGTTAAGGTAGTAGCCGCCTATGTGCAGTTTGTTGTCAAAGTCGCCCAGCTTGTTGTAATATCGTTCAGCTTCTTCGATGCTCTGCGCGTGGCCGCCGGCAAGTATGAATATCGCCGGATCGTGCATGACGTCCGCAATCGCGACGAGCGTCGCGACCCTTTCGAACATCTGCTTGGGGCCTTCAATGATTTCGTTGTTGGCATCCCTCAGCAGATAGCGCGCAGCCAGCACCCTTAGCGAATTAATGTCAAAAGCCTTGTCTACCTCGTCAAGGTCCTTCTTGTTCAGGATCTTTATCTTCTCGTCGCGGACCTTGCGCCTCTCATGCCTGTAGAGTATGTAGGCCTTGGCCGTCTCGGAGAGACTCTCCTCAATGAGTATTGACTCGACCATGTCCTGCACGTCTTCAACGCTTGGAACAATAGCCTTATCGCCCTGGACCATTTTTTGTACCACTTTAGCAGACAACCTTTCCGCTAATGGGTAATCAGGCTTGCCAGTCGCCACCAGCGCCTTGTATATCGCGTTTGAAATCTTGCTCTGCTCGAAATTAACTACCCGCCCGTCACGTTTGCGTATCGTCGAGTCCAGTGTATCCTTTGAATTTTTATTAAATTCAGTAACTCCCGCCATCCCACACTATCCAGAAAGCTACTTCTACTTATACATTTAATATAAAAATAAGAGTGCAATCAATTAGCAATAGTGTACACGCAGGTATAAAGCGGTGGGAAAAGCTGCATTACGGATCACGTCGTACAATAATTTCAAAAAATGAAAAGTTTTATGGCAATTACGGCAGCAAAATTTGGATTTGTTTTTCATTCGAGCTCGGCTAATGACAATTGAAAAAGAAATGCGGCGGGGGCTGCTTTTTGCAGCTGCTACGAATACACCGGCAGCCTGTGTGGGGACTTGCAGTGCTCGCACTTGTCCGCAGCAGCTCTGGACCGCCGGCCGCACGTCGTGCACACGGCAAGCCTAATGCGGGGGCGCAAGAACGGCAGCTCTATCGCAGCTTCAATTGCGCTCTTTACCTCCGCTGCCGACAGGTCAGTAACGTCCACGCCTGCGGCAAAGCCGCCGTTCAGCAGCCTGTCGATAGCCATGCATTCCTGTATTGCGGTCCTGTCTGAGAGGATCTCCCTGCCATTTAGCGTCATTCCCTGGGAATAGCTGGTGGTATTCTGTGGTTGCAAGAGCGAGAGCTTGCCGTACTTCTCAGAGTCGAGGCCGGCAAATCTCATGCTGCTGTCGTCTGAGACCATTGCGATACCGGCGCCCTCTTCGCCAAGCTGCTTGCCCTGAGCGGCGGCCACCTCAACGGCCGTCTTTAACACCTTATGGAGCACGTCGCCCGAGGACTCGCCAAGGATGTTGTAGACTGACTCCCTTGCGCCTGTAAGGTTGACCACTACGGTCGATGTGCCTCTCTGCATCGAGCCGGTGAGGCTTGCAAGCGACGGAATAAGGCCCTTCTTGACATAGTCGACTATTGTTTTCCTGCGCATCGACATCGCGGCAAGCGACGGCTTGATCATAAGCGCCAGCTTTGCGCGGAAGTAGGTTTCGTCCTTGTTTGATTCGTACGCGAGGCGCGGCAGGTTAATAGAAAGCGAGTGGAGCGACATCGCGGCCGCTGCTCCCTTGCCTCCAGGCCTGCGGATACCGTTGCTTGCCCGCACGCTGTTGCCTATTGAAATGATGCCGCCGCTGCGCACCACCCCCGCCGCGTGATCAAGGCTGTCCTTCACTTTGCATGTTATTGCAAGGCCGATTCTGGGCACGGGCGTGGCGTCGACGTACTTTCTGTAGCCATCCAAGAGCGCGTTCAGCTGCCGCGCGTCAAGTTCGTCAGGCATGGCGATCGTTGTTATCGTGGCAGAATACGAAGGCGCGGCAGACGATGCAGTCAGCACCCTTGCAAAGCGCGAAGCAATGTCTTCGGGGTCCTTCACGTTTTTCAGCAATGCGGGCACGATGCCCTCAATCACGACTTCTGCTGAAGCCTCCCTTGAAAGGAGCGACACCAGCGCCGGCAGAGCTGCCATTGCATCATCAGAGCCCTTGAGCGCCGGGATTCGAGTTACGCTCAGGTACCGTCCTTTCAGGTCCAGACCCTCTTCAAGCTCTGACAAATCTAGGAATATCGTGTCAGGAAGCAGGCCCCAGAGGCCTGCGTTTGAAATGCTGATCTCGCCTGCAAGGTGCATGTCGGCGATGTCCTTTGGCAGCGTGTTGAAAACCAGGTGTTCGGAAAAGACCGAGCCGGCTGTCTTTGACAGTACGCCGTCCACGGTCGCGCCGTCACCTGAGAGCAT
>DATEUD010000038.1:0-13380 GCA_035283265.1 Nitrososphaera sp. | reverse complement strand
TATCGATAATACTGGGTATGACATCAATGAACCTGCAGTGATGCCGCCTGGGGGCACCCCGTTTGCAGCGATCTTTACAACATCCCGTTCCGTAAGTATGCCGATGATCCTGCCTCTGTCGTCGGTTATAGCTATCGAACTGATGTTGCGCTCTATCATTCTTTTTGCAACATCCATTACGCTATCCTTCCATTCCATCGTGAACATTCTGGTGCTCATGTAATCCCCAACTGTTGTCTCACTATCTTTCTGCGCCATTCCGTCAATATCGTGGCCGTCAAACGATATATGCTGGTGGAATCTTGTGCATTACACTGCATTCATATGTGTTAAATAGAAACTGGCACCTACTCGGATACAGCTATGTCGGGTCTTATTATTGAGAGTACGAAAATCAGAGATATAATGAGTCACCTACCTGTCACCATGCTTGTTACGAGCTCGGCAGCTGACATTGCCAAGAAGATGACAGGACAAAGAGTAGGATCTATCTTGCTAATAGATTATGACAACAAGCCTATCGGAATAGTTACAGAACGGGACATTGTAAGGCAGGCTTGCTCGCAAAATCTGCCATTGGAATCGGTACCAGCGGCTCTATTGATGTCCGCTCCACTGGTAGTTGTCGAAGCATCAGATAATCTGCGATCAGCAGTTGAATTGATGATCAAACACGGAATAAGACATCTGGCGGTCAAAAATAAGAAAATAGACAAACAGGTTATTGGCATTCTAAGCGTTGTTGACATAATAACACACTTAGGAAAGCAGCTAATGCTCTCTGACAGTCCATCATCGATATTCCCTCTGCTATCATCACTCCGCATAGAATAGGTGGGTACAACGAAACTTCGAACCAAGCTTCTCGGGATAGAATCAGGCGGCAAGCCCGTGATAACCCTAAGCAGGGAAGACGCCGAAGAGCTGGGCGTCAGGAGCGGAGAACGTGCAAGGCTTTACCACGATAGCAAAGAAATGACTGCAATAGTCAATATTATGAGGTCCGTCCCGAAAGGAACAGTGGGAATCTACGACGAAATTGTCAGGATCTGGCGCGTCTTGGAACACCAAGTTATTGAAGTTGAATCCACCAGCTTTCCAGAATCACTGTATCTCATACAAAACAAGCTTAAGAGAATGAAGCTCAACTATGAAGAGATCCTGATAATAATTAAGGATGTCGTAGATGGAAATCTCCGCGAATCAGAAATCGCTGCATTTGTGACAGCCCTCGATCAGCAAGGGTTGGACCTCGACGAAGCCACCAGCCTGACGGTGGCGATGGTAGAAACTGGCAAGAGCCTGAGACTGTCAGACAAGGGCCCTATCTGTGACAAGCATTCTATAGGTGGGGTCCCAGGTGATAAGACTACTCTGTTGATTGTTCCGATAATAGCCGCTGCTGGGCTGACTATTCCCAAAACTTCGTCACGCGCAATAACTTCTGCAGGAGGAACTGCGGATCGCGCCGAAATACTCATGCCAGTAAATCTCGACATCAAGGAAATGAAGAGAGTGGTCAGCAAAACAAAGGGCTGTATCGTATGGGGTGGCTCGCTTGATCTGGCGCCTGCCGATGACGTGTTTGTGCAGATAGAATATCCGCTGTCCATCGATCCCCTCCTGCTGCCTTCCATTATGGCAAAGAAAAAAGCGGTGGGCGCCAACTATCTTGCGCTGGACATCCCTGCCGGCCGGGGTACAAAAGTAAAGACGATTGGCGACGCGCACCTTCTTGCGAAAGATTTCATGGAACTTGGCAAGAGGCTTGGAATAAAGACCCAGTGCCTCATATCTTTTGGCGAGCAGCCTGTGGGTCATACAATCGGTCCTGCGCTTGAAGCCCAGGAAGCGCTGAAGGTGTTAAATGGACAAGCAATAGTGCCCGATCTTATTGACAAGGCCATTCATCTCTGCGGATTGCTATTCAGCATGACAGGCAAAGGAAACGGAGAAAGGCTTGCCATGAGTATCCTGAAGAGCGGGAAGGCAGAAAAGAAAATGAGGGAAATAATTGCAAGCCAGGGTGGTGATCCCAACGTGAAACCTGGCGATGTTGAGATTGGAAGCCAGAAGCTTGACATAGAATCCGAAAATTCAGGGACGGTCCTCTGGGTAGATAACCAGCGGCTTATGCAGATCGCTAGGGCGGCTGGCGCCCCAAAGGACAGAAAGGCAGGGGTTGTCATCCACAAAAAGATAGGGCAGAGAGTGAAAAAAGGGGAAAGCATAATCACAGTTTTCTCCGAGCGGGCAAGCAAACTTGGCAGCGCAGAGAGGATCATGAACGAATATTCGCCGCTCAGGGTGGGAGACAGAAGAGAAATGATCATCCACAAGGTCGTAGAGATTCCAGAACCCAAGAAGGCTTTCATTCTGGAGAGATAAGTCAGTGATGCATGCAATCTGTGTGATCAAGGCGGATGGCAGGAGGGTGCCATTTGACGTGTACAAGGTGGAGGCAACCTGCAGGCGCGCCGGTGCCAGTCCTTTCCTTGCCAAGAGAATTGCCCATGATATAGCAGAAATAGCATACGAAGGCATTAGAACAAGAGAAATCTATGAGCTCGTATTAGCCGCGTTGGCAGGGGAAACCCAGCATCCCGAGATCAAGCACAGGTACCGGCTAAAGGAATCTATCATGTTGCTTGGTCCCGCGGGCTTTAATTTTGAAACATACGTAGCGCAGGTGCTCGCCGCCAATGGATACGAAATACTGTCAATCCGGTCAAAGGTCAAGGGCAGATGTGTCGGGCATGAAATTGATCTTGCAATAGCGAAGGATGGAAGCAAGATCATGATAGAATGCAAATATCACAATTTTGCCGGGACTTTTACTGGACTAAAAGAATCAATGTATACTCATGCCCGCTTCTTGGACATAGCCGAAGGAAAAACTGAACTATTTGAGAAGGAAATGCTGGTTAGCAATACCCGAGTCTCTCAAGATGCCCTCGAATACGCCCTGTGCGTTGGACAGGAAGTCTTGTCGTGGCGTTTCCCGTCAGCAGCGGGACTGGAAAGATTGATAGAGCAAAAGGGACTGTATCCTATTACAATCTTGAAGCTGAGCTCAACGGAGTTGAAATCGTTTGCGAAAATAGGATTCATGATAGCAAGGCATCTTCTGGAGGCTAGCGCAAGCGATATATCCTCAAGAACCGGCATAAGCGCTGAAAGGATATCTAGGCTTCAGAGTCTCACAAGGCGGATCCTTCTATGAATTATGCTGAAGCTGGGGAGCTGGCTTGTCAAATGGCTCCTCCTCTATTTCCTCCGACCCATGGAGACCACCTTCCGCTCCAGCCTATTGCATATCCACTTCAATAATTTCCAATAAAGTCCAATCTTGGTCAACCTTATCTTGCTGCTGCAGTCCAAAGTAATAATCCCCTGTTTCAAGTATTTGATAGACATCGTCCCTCTTGTCCGTACTCTCTGATGCCGTCTGCATGGGTGGATTATCGAACTCGATGACTCCTTTGGCCATCGCTCTGTTGACCTCTGCGCATAAAGCCATATTCTGGAAGCTCAAGGATTGACAGGCTTGCCAAGTTTAATAACGGGACAATCCTGATCATTACTGGATCGTTCAGCAATCCCGATAGATGATCTTGATCAACTAGAATTGTTGGGTCGTTCATATCGTATTTTTATGCACTTCTTGGCAGATATGTGTCACTAGTACACAGTCGTGCAATACGATGAGTGAAAAAAAGGCAAAAAAATGAGTGTTCTCATCTTGTTAGTGGGAATACCATCACGTTAACGCCATTGCCATCATAGGCCGAACCATCGCCCTTAAGCTTTATCGTCACCGCGGCGTCTGAAGCCCATCCTGCGTCCAGCACGTTGCTGCCAGTTTGTGATCGAGATGCAGCGTACTGTTCCGGCCACGCAGTAGATGTTCCATTAAGCCAAGTTATGCCCGGACCCATCAGACCTTGTGACGCTTTCTGATTATGCCATGCCTGCATTTGAGCCCATTAGATTGGTTATCGCAATTACGGTAACGGCTGGAGTGGTTTCCGATCGACATATCTCAAGCTCACTATAACCCCGTCGCTGTGAGTAACTGACACGCCGGTTATCTGCACGTTCTTGACGGTACTCATGCCGTTAGCGTTGAAAATTGATCTCTGATTCCACTGCCAAGGGGTGTCGGTTGATTGGGTCGTCATCATTCCCGAAACCATCGTGCTGCCCATCATGCCCTAGTGACTCATCATCTGGGCTGTACTTTGTGTAGCGACTGCAGACAATACCAATGCCAGTCCTAAAGCTACAGCTAGTCCTCCTGCTATTCTTACAAAGATCAATTGACTTGACATGACCACAGAAAAACTTATTCAGTATTAGTAAGTAGGAATGTTGTGCATTACACTGCAATCAGTGAACGACCATCACCGGACACGGAGCCCTTTCGCTCACACTTCTTGATACGCTGCCAAGAGTCCTTATTTTGGATATACCTGACCGCCCCACGTTTCCTATCACTATCAGGTCGACCTTTTCCTTATTCGCGAATTCTATTATGGTGCCTGATATGTGGCCTGACAGGATTTTGGTCTTTATTTCAACGTCGCTAAACTTCTTGATCTCGTCCGTTTTCTTTGCCAGTGCGTCAGCCGCGTTTTCTGCCATCAAGTCATAGACCTCTTTGAGGTATAGGGACAAGGTAGTCTTTTCTCCTGTCCTTATAGACCGCGCAGGCCGTTCGATGAAATGGTGGGTAGGAAATTCTGCAATTACGTGGAGCAATATCACATAAGGTTTATCTCCACCAACCGATTTTGCAATGTTCACGGCGTGATCCAGCGCCTTGCTGGCCGGCTCGGAGCCATCGTACGGTACTAGTATCTTCTTGTACATAGGATCAGATTCGCCACAACTCTAGATAAAGGTGCAGGAATCTATTGCACATCTCGCCATAATTACTCAGACAATCAGGTTAAGTAGGTAGCCAACTGTAAAGGCTACAGCAGCGGCAATTCCGCCCACAAGCAGAGTGTTTAGTCCTGATCTCAGAAGCGGCTTCTGCACGACCCTTCCTTTCACACTGCCTATTAGAAAAAATGCTGCAGCAGTGAATATCACGGAATATGCAAAGGCATTGACAACTGAAATCATGGACGAGCCAATCAGAAACATCGCCACAAAGGGAAGTAGTGGTATCAGGCCGACAGCGTTGAACGCCGCGAATGTCGTGACCGCAGTGTCACGTGGCCGCCTGCTGCCCTCGATCAACCCAAGCTCTTCCCTCATCATCGTGTCCACCCACACCTTCCGGCGTGACGTGATCACCCTTACTATCTCGTCCAGCAATTCGTCCTTGAACCCCTTCTTGGCGTAAATGTGGCGGATCTCTTGCCTTTCTTGCTCTACTAGATTGTCGATTTCCCATTCTTCCTTTTTCTTGACCCTTTCGATGTATTCCCGCTGGGCTTTTTTCGCCAGGTAGTTACCGACAGCCATAGAGAAACCGTCGGCCAGCAGGTTTGCAAACCCAAGAATTAGCACTATTGAAGGCGACAGTGACGCACCTACGACTCCCGCCACTACTGCAAAAGTAGTGACCGCGCCATCGGTTGCGCCATACACAAAATCTTCAAGAGACCATCTCATGCAAATTCATCCCTACCGTACTGCCTGCTCCTGTATCTTCCTACTGCCGCATAGCCTATCAGCCCGATTGCTATTGCCGTGGCTCCAGCCATCATGGTTGCGCTGTCAAACTGCGTCAGCATCGCAAGCGAAGTTGCAACTCCAAGGCCTGCAAGCACTGGGAACCAGCCGATTCTAACCGGAGACCTGAACGGCCTTTCAAGCTCTGGCTGCCTGTACCTGAGCCAGATTAGGGATAGGTTCACGGCCACATACACCATGAATATTGCAAAGACGGCGATGTTGGCTACTGCAGAGATGCTGCCCCTGGAAAGCGCAACCGCGGCTACTGTCAGCAGCATCGTCAGAACAATCGCAATCCAAGGTGTCTTTGTTGCATGATGAACTCTCCCAAACGCAGGGGGCAGGGCGCGCTCTCTTGACATGCCGAATATAATTCTGGATCCTGCCACTAGCATCATCAAGACTGTGTTGGACGTGGCAAACAGAGCTATAACAGAGAGCACAGTTAATCCTACCCGTCCAAAGGCTTTCTCTGTCGCTAGGGCGAGCGGCGCCTCCGTAGACGATAGATTCTCCCATCCTACGAGCGCTATGGCAGAAACGGCAACTAGGATGTAAATCCCTGTTGTAGCGACGATCGAGATTATGAGAGCCTTCGGGATAGTCCTAGGAGCGTTTTTGGTTTCTTCTGCAATGTTGGCCAAGTTCTCGAATCCAATGTAGGCAAAGAACACGAGCCCCGCTGCGCCCAGTACTGCACCTGCGGACAGCGATAAAGATGCCGACGCGGGCGGCGGCATTTCATAATAGTCAGGTCCTACAAACGAGCCTAGCAATACGGCCGCCAGAACAACTATTGCAAGGCCGCCAAGTTCTATGAGCGCAAACGTGGTGTTCATCCATATTGACTCTCTGATGCCTATGAAATTGATAGCCGACAGCGCCACTATTAGCGCGACAGCTGACAGCAGTGGATCAAACTGTGGAAAAAAGATTTCCAGGTACCCGGAGAAGCCTATGGCTACTGCTGCCGACGATGCTATCGCTACAAACGTAATCAACCATCCTGTGACAAACGCAATCAGGTTGTTCTTGAAGGCGTTCTTGACAAACACGTATTCTGCCGCGCTCTTTGGGAACATCGATGATAATTCGGCGAAGCTGAGCCCGGTGAAGGCGGCAATGACAGCGGCGATCACAAAAGATATCCACATTGCGTTACCGGCAATGCCTGCAGCGTCGCCGATCAGTACGTAAATACCGGCGCCCAGTATCAGGCCAACACCGTACATTACTGCCTGAAAGAGGTTGACATTCCGCTTCAGGCTTGGCTCTCTTCGCTCTCCGGCTTTCAACACGAACTAACTCCCTATATCGCTGTTATGAAATATAGGAATGCACTGCAGGGCAGTGAACTACCTTACAACCAGAACCGGCTGCTTGGCACTCCTGACTACATCATGAGAAACGCTACCAAGAAACAACCCCTTGATCCCGCTCAATCCTCTGCTGCCAATCACTATCAAATCGATATCTTTTGCTTTCGCTGTATCCACAATGACCCGGGATGGATGGCCTTGTGCCAGTATAGTTTCAATCTCTATTCCATATTTTGATTTGGCGAGAGTGTAATACCTTGACAGCGTCAGACTTGCTTCGACTTGAAGCTGCCCTTCCAGCGCACGTACAGTCTCCTTGTCAACACCCAACATCGACGGCGCGTGGACGACACATATTGCATACAGCTTTGATCCAAACTTCTTTGCCAGCTCAACTGCAGATACGAAAGCGTTGTCAGCGCATGCAGATCCATCCACGGCGACAAGGATTCTCGACAGCGTTTTCACACTGCCCTTGCTCCCACAATGACTCCTATTCCACATACAACATGGATTGTAAAGTTAAGAATTCTCATTCGGGTTACCTCCTGGTATCGGCATTTCTCCAAGCACGAATTCACTGAGCCTCTCATAGACTGGCTTGTATTCCACCAGAAAGCTTTCGCAAAAGCTTGCAACAAGTGACTGGCTGTTCAGGAGTGCCCGAAATATGTCCTTGTCAGTGATTATCCCGACCATCTTTTTCTCTTTGTCTACAACTGGCAGCCTGCGGATGTTTTTCAGTTCCATCTGCTGAAGTGCGTCCTTTATTGAACTCGTTGCGTCTATGGTGATAACCGGCTTGCTCATTATGTCACGCGCGGAAATCTGGAGAGTCAATACTTGCTCGGCCCCTGCCATGCGGACAATGTCCCTCTCCGTTATGATGCCCACCGGCCTGTTCGCATCTGCATTTTTCACAATAACCACGCTACCGATGTTGTTGTCAGTCATGATCTTGGCAATAGTCTTGATGGTCTGGTCTTCCTTGGCCGTCTTTACGTCCCTCGCCATGGCATTGGAAACGGCTATAGATTCGATGCTCATGCTGGCTTGTTCTGCTTCATGGTATTTTACATCTAGGAATATTGTGCATTGCACTGCAAACATCCACAATATATCGCTCAAGCAAGTATCCTGAGCCATGTATCACGAATATGCTGACAAAAAAGCTGCTGAAGTTGCTGAAACCGACTTTTTCGTATTGGACGAATCGGTCTGTGTTGCAGATGCTGCAAGAGCCATGCAGGAAAAAGGCGTACTAAGCGTTCTTGTTAGCCGTACCGTTGAAATGCAGCCTGTCGGAATAGTTACCGAGAGAGACGTACTCTATAGGGTGGTAGCAGAGCACAGGAGCCCGTTCAAGACGACTCTGAAGGATGTAATGAGCTCACCACTCGTAACTATCGATGAATCCACTCCTGTCAAGGATGCAGTATTTCTCATGAGAAAGAATGGCATCAGGAGGATGCCCGTTACAAAGGAAGGAAAAATTGTTGGGATGCTAACACTGAAGTCGATCGTAGGAGATTCGCACGAAAAGCGAATAGAATTGATAGATGTCGAACTGCCAGCTGCGATAAGCAAGGTTGCATGCCCCTACTGCCAGTCAAAATTTGACAACAAGGAGGACCTATCAAAACACATCGACAGGCTGCACTTGGGAAGTGGCCTCTTAGAAGGGGACCTGCGCCAGTGGTAAGGCCCATTAGATAACCGGACTTGCCTGCAGACAGTCGCAAAACGCTTTATAATGCCTATATTGTCTAAAGAAGCGTCGAATGTCGTCAGGAGAGCCAAGCGCATCAGAGGCCGTTTCTCAGTCAAAGAAGACTCGTAGCGTGACGTTCAGACTGGATTCTTCGGTAATTGACGAACTCCAGGCCGAAGCAGACAGTCGAGAGATTTCTCTCAACGTACTTGTCAACCAAGTCCTGAAGAGGTACTCTGAATGGGATAGATTTGAAAACAAGATCGGCATGATGCCGGTTCCAAAGGTAATACTTTCCAGCCTTATAGACAGGGCCATTTCGGTGGCAAAGAGCAGTGGGATCAAGGACATTGACCGCTACAGGGACGAGATCATAAAGCAGGCTGCCCAGCTGGCGTTCGGGCTCATGAAGGACTCGGTGCTTTTCATGAAAAGGCAGTACAACCTGTGGGTCGTGCTGGCAGTGCTTGAGGAATACATGAAGGTGTCGGGGATAAAGGCAGACCACAAGCTAGAGGGCACGCGCAAGCACGTCTTTATAATACAACACGAGCTTGGCGAAAACTGGTCGCTCTTTACAAAGGAATTGCTGGCGCTCATATTCCAGAACCTGGCCAATGTCAGAGCCGAGATCAGTACGACTTCAAACACGACCGTGGCCGAAGTCGTGCTTAGGTAAGAAGCTTAGCAGTGCATTGCACTGCATACCTAGTGGTTATCTATGCAAATCCAGCTACGAAGAGTAGCAAGAGTGGACAACAGCATTGAAAAGTAGAACTAAAGAACGAACGCCTCTTACAGGTGAAGAAATGGTATATCATTACTTCAAGTGTATTGACAGCAAGGATCTCAGCGGCATCATAGATCTTTTTGACTATGACGCTGTCGTGTACGAGCCGTTCAGCAACTTAGTAGGAGGGTTGAAAGGCAAGTCATCAATTGAACCATTCCTCAAGGTGGCAATGATGGCGAACAGCAACCTCCAGCGCACGATCAAAATTGAAAAACCAGCCAAGCCCAACAAGATCACAGCATTGGTAACATTTGAAAAAGGTGACAAGGTGAAAAGCAAGTTTACGTTCGAATTTGAAAATGACCCAGCCGGTGGGAAGAAGATCAAGTCGCTGCGCATTGAATTTCTTTAACGCTTTCTGTATTCAAAGAACGCCAGGTTATCTGTGATCTCGAACTGGACGATCTCGGCAAATTCTTCAAGTAAGATCTTGTAGGCATTTCCAACAAATAGGGAATATTTTTCGTTTATGTTGAATTGCACAATGAGTACATCGTTTTCGCACTTCTTGCTTTTTTCAACAGAATATCCATTGACCGTGACGAACGCCCTGATAAGACTAAGGTATGCTTCTAGGCTGGGTCTCCCATCCATAAGAATGGCCGCTTCCCGGTACCTACCGGCAATCTTTCCCGCGTACTCTAACAATTCTTCATCAGGCGAGCGCATCAATGATGACTTTAGAACATCCCTGGAAACAAGCACGTAGCCTATCCGGCGCCACAAAAGATACACATTCATATGTTCTTTGAGCATGTCGTTTACCAGCTTTGAAACAGGGATATGCTCGGCGTATGATATCTTTGTGAGCTCCTTGTATAGATCTTGGTCGAGGGACAGATCTTCTAGGTGAATCGACATTTAGTAGCCGATTAAGGGGACTACTAGATAGGTTTTTCGGTGATTGGGAGTAGCGTCTTGCTAACGAACTATCATGACGGGGCATGCAGCTATCTCTGATACTTTTGTTGCCACGCTTCCAAGAGTAATCATTTTGTCCTCCTTCAACTGCCTGCTGCCAATCACTATCATTTCAACTTTCATGGTGTTTGCTATTGACACAATTTCATCGGCCGGCGACCCAATGCCCAAATGGAACCTAGCGCTCACTCCACTTTCTTTTGCTTTTTCAATTCTGTCCTTTAACATGATCTCCGCACCTGACTTTAGGATCCTGATAAGTTGCAACTTGGCATTTTCAAGCGCGGTTTTTTCGCTTATGAGGCCAAGGGTGGCGCTTGGAGGGATGAACCTGCTGTCAACTATGTGCACGATTATTATTTCCGATCCAAAGGCCCTTGCAAATTCAATGGCCTTGTTCAGAGCTTTGTCCGACATTTCAGTCCCGTCATGCGGCACCAGTATTGATCCTGTCATTGCCCTATCATGGAATATATGATATTTACGCTGGAGGATTGTAATGCATTGCACTGCATTCCCGCTCCTTAATTATCATGTCCTTTTTACTAGCAACATGGTACATGTGAAGAAAAGCCGTCAGGTAGGTCTAGATTCGCCGGAAAGCCAGGTGTGTCCTTACGAAGACATTGACACAAAGCAGAGCCGCATAACCGGCGAGAAATTTCCCAAATTTGCCTTGGGGATATGCGATAATTGCCACTGGTGCTACTCGCGCATGAATGAAAAAGGCTCCATCAAGGCTTGCCCTCTGTGCAACGGAAAGGTTTCACATATCCCAATGAGCTTGGACGAAATCTGCGTTTTAGAAGAAGATGAAAAACGCGGCCTTACAATTAGTTTTGATCGCAGTCTGCCGCTGCGATAATATACCATTTGCATTGCAAGACAGTGCACTCCAGCTACTAATAGACTAGTCAACCAAGTAATAGGTAATCATGTCTCAGACGCCGCAACCCCTAATCAGTGACGGCAAGATAGTCTTGCTTGCGCTTGTAGGTGGAATGGCTGCTTTCGTGTTTGCCCTAGTATTCATAAGCGGGGGTGCTGTAAGACAGGTGGAAATCTTTCTGCCGGAAAAATCATATGTGACGGTGGCTTTTCAGAATATTGATGGAGAAGTCAAGATAGTCGGCATAGCGGGGATCGCGCAGGTCAACCCCACTATTCTAATGAGGACAGGCGACTTTGCAATGGAGCTGACCGTTGTAAACCAAGACAGTGTACCGCATGCACTTTACATTGACGGACTGAACATATCCACAGGAGTCTTGCAGCCTGGTCAAAGTTGGGTTCTGACGTTCTACTCTGAAGGCGAAGCAACTTACAACTATTACGACAAAGGCAATGACGAGCCAATAGGGCAGATAAGGGCGGTTAAAGTGACAATGTATGAATAGCCTTTTCATTGCATTGCACTGCATTCCTACTTTTCAAATAGAAATAGGCCATTACTTCTAACATGACTAAATCGGGCAAAATTGCCAAAAGAGAAGATAGACAACTGGGATACCTAGACGACATCTTTGAAAACTTTAGGAGGGAAATGGAAAGTGCAATGAGACCGTGGCACTCAGGCTTTAGATTTCCGTCACTGTTCGACGGAGAAACCAGAGTGCCGCTTTGCGACATGGTAGACAGGGGCGACAGATACGAACTACAGGTAGAGGTGCCGGGAATTGAGAAGGACAAGATAAACATCAAGGCCACAGGCAATTCGATTGAAATATCTGCAGAGAAATCAGAGAAAACCGAAGAAAAAAGAAAGGACTATGTCTACAGCGAAAGGTCACACAGGTCATTCTACCGAAAGATACCGGTTCCTAAAGAAATAGTGCCGTCAAAGATTGATGCCAGAATGAACAACGGTATGCTCGTTGTCAAGCTGCCAAAGAAAAATCCTGCTAAATCCAAAGAAGAAACAACAAAGGTCGAGGTAAAGTAAGAAAATGACAAGAATGCGGATGCCCCATAACTACCACGAAGCAAAGGCGTTAAACCCTGAAACCTTTTGCACAAAGTGCCATGAAGCTACGCCGCACGTATGCGAATGGTGCGGGGCATGCTATGCATGCCACAAAGGGGCACCTGCAGAAAAGAGGTACTGAATGTTCCCCCTATTTTCTTGACAAGTAATTGACTAGAAGCCATCTCATAAACACCTCCTGAGCAAGATCATCATGCATCCAAGCTGGACAAAGCCCAGAAAGTTGTCTGCATGATAGTCATGGCGCACCAGGATGTGTCGGAAATTCTGCAGCCAAGCAAATAACCTTTCTACCTTCCACCTGCGTTTGAATCGACGCAATGGCCGGCCGTCCTGCGTCCTGGATGCCTGCCTGTTGGATCTGTGCGGCGCTATCAGTTCAACGCTATCAGTTCAACGCCATAGTCGATAGCTAACCTAACATCAAGCGGATCGCTGTCGTATGCCCTGTCTCCTACAAGGCGTTCCGGTTTCTCATCAGCTACAAAACACTCGGCGACAGTCTGTTCAGCAAGGGTGACTTCATGCGGCGAAGCAGACGCAATGTTAATGGCGATAGGAAGGCCAGCACTGTCTGATATTGCCATGACCTTCGTACCTTTGCCCCGCTTGGTCGCTCCAACCTCGTCCCCCCTTTTTTAGCCACTATGAAAGTACCGTCTATATAGCATTCAGATAGGTCAATCCCGCCACGCTCACGCAGGTCAGTGGCAAGTGTCTGTAGAGCGCGTTCAAATACGCCTGACCTGACCCATTGCTGGAACCTGCGATGGCTTGTCTGGTACGGCGGATACCTGTCTGGCATGTCATGCCAAGGGGCACCTGTACGTAATATCCATAATATACCATTCATGACCTCCCTAGAATCTCGCCAGGGTCTGCCCTTGCCGTCAGTGCGTCGGGGAAGGTCCGGTAAGAGTGGCGAGATGACTGCCCATTGCTCGTCTGTCAAATCCATGATGGT
>DATEUD010000037.1:0-30237 GCA_035283265.1 Nitrososphaera sp. | reverse complement strand
CGTCACAAGGCTCAAAAGCCAGTCGGCTCTGGCCGCTACGCCAGTGGGCAGAAAAGATGCCAGATCTGCGAGATATTCATAAAGTGGGATGGGCTCTGGTGTCCGTGCTGCGGCTACAGGCTTCGGACAAAGCCGAGGAACCTGAAGTACAAGGCAAAGCTCAGGGCAAGAACAAAGAAGCAGGAACTTAAAGTAGCGAAGCCTATCACTGTTCGCGTAAGATAAGCCAATGGATAATGAGGCTGACGCAAAGGAAGAGAAGGTCGTCAGCTCTGGTAATGGGCGAAATTTTCTTCTCCAAGCAATCTTTTTTCAAAACGGTTGCTTTGTCATAGTGACTGAAGGCGAGCGGCGCATAGGCGCGGTTTCTGTCGCGATCAGCACGTCAAACAAGGCCAACGTGGCCAAGGTTATCCCGAGCAAGTACGATTCAATCTTTATCAATACTGTTGCGGAGAAGGTATCGTCCATGATAAACGGCATCTGCCTGGTTTCGCTGCACAGCAAGAGCCAGCTCCAGCTTGACGACATGAAATCAATCATGGGAGAGGTTATGAACATCGTTGGTAGCAAAAAGCACGAAAGGAAATAACGTCGATTTCCGCAGCTTTCTGTCGTTCCTGCAGGGAGAGGGCGAGCTCGTGCGCGTTAAGCAGGAGGTCAGCGCAGAATTCGAGCTGGCAGCAGTGACTGCAAAGGTGGACGGCAAGCAGGCGGTTCTCTTTGAGAAGGTGCGCGGAAGCAAGATACGCGTCGCGTGCAACGTCGTCGGCACTCCAAAAAAGTTCTACATTGCTGTCGCAGGACCGCGCAAGGCAGGCCATGCAGACATCAAGAAGGCGATACACGCCCGAATCACTGAAGCGCTTTCAACCCTGTCAGAGCCGGCAAAGACGCAGGGCGGCGCGCCATTTGAAAAGAACTCATCGAGAAACCTTCACGATCTCCCGATAGTTACGCATTTTGAAAAGGACGCAGGCCCCTTCATCACTTCTTCAATAGTTTTTGCAAAGGACCAGGAAAAGGGCAACCAGAACCAGTCCACCCATCGACTGTTGCGCCTTGACGATCGGCACATGGCGATCAGGATGGTCGAGGGCAGGCACCTACACAAGTGCTTTACCTACGCCAGGGATCACGGTGAGGACCTAAAAGTCGCGATAGCGATAGGAGTGCACCCGGCAGTCAGCATCGCGGCTGCCTACCAGGCGGCTTACGGAGTCGACGAAATGCTGATAGCCAATTCCTTGTTGGGAGGAAAGCTCACGCTCTCCAAGGTCAGCTATTCGCAGCTGTACGTGCCGGGCCACGCCGAGATCGTGCTCGAAGGCAGGATACTCAAGGACAGGACGCAGGAAGAGTGGATGGTCGAGATGCTGCGTACCTACGATTTCAGGCGCAGGCAACCCGTGCTTGAGATTGAAAGGATAAGGTTCCGGGATAATGCGATCTATCACGACATTCTGCCTGGGTACGCCGAGCATCGGTTGCTGATGGGTCTGCCGGTGGAAGCGAAAATGTACGACTACGTCAAGAACGTCGTCCCGACCACCCAGGCTGTGCACCTGACTGATGGCGGCAGTAACTGGCTTGCCGCCGTAATCCAGATCAAAAAGCGCCTTGAGGGCGAGCCCAAGAACGCGCTCATGGCCGCGTTTTCGGCACACCCCTCGCTCAAAATGGCGACGGTGGTGGACGACGACATCGACCCAACCGATCCTGTCGCTGTCGAGTACGCGATAGCGACTAGGTGCCAGGCCGACAGGGACTTTATCATAATGCCAAACGCCAAGGGATCGAGCCTCGACCCGTCAAGTGACCAGGCAAACCTGCTCACGACAAAGGTCGGCATTGACGCTACCGCGTCGCTACTCAAGGCGAAAGAGGGGTTCGAGATCGCGAAAATCCCCGGCGAGGAAAAGACCAAGCTTTCCGACTACCTCTAGCGACAACCGGACAAGAGATTAAATAGCCTTTAGGCGTAAGGGCAAACGGGGCTATGAAGCCAAACAATTTTGCAATGAAGGACTGGCATCTTGAACATGTTGAAAAGGTTATTGTCCGTTTTGTGCAGGGCATCTCTCCTGACGCTTCTTCTTTTGAAAAACGAAATTACAAGAAATACAGCACGGTTTCAAGCTGCGCCAAGCAAATTGAATACGATATCAAGCACGGGGTCACGATGGACGAAGTCCTCAATGTTGTTAGAAGGATAAGGCACGAGAAACAGTTCAAGGAACTACAAAAGAGCCCCGAGTCGCTCCAACGGCTCGACGAGCTTGAAAGGCAGATCTCGGCGCCAAAAAAGGTAGCAGCTACGTGGTACTAGATGTCAGAGTACCGCTTTACTGACGGCAACTTGATTGTCCTGTATACAATACACAAGGGCAGATCAAGTGACGGCGGACTTCCAGACTATATCATAGAGCGCGTAAAAGTAGGGCTCGAAACCTATGGCATGGTCATGAGATCGAGGCCGGACAAGCATAAGACCATGGTCATGATAGTGGGCGAGCAGCGGCCGGCGGAAAAAGTGAAAGAGGCGCTCGTGCTGGGCGGCGTGAAACAGGATATTATCGCGATCGACACCGACTCGGGCAACATGGCGCAGACCATCGATCGAATAGCCAGAATGATAAAGAGCAAGCCCAACCCGCCATTCGTCTATTTCATCGGCTCGGTGTGGCTGCACGACATTTTCAATTCTACCGCGCTGTCAAAGATGAAGGGCTACAGGGCGCAATTTTACGGTGCACTGGATCATCGGCCGGTTGACGAGGTGGAGAGGGAAAAGGCGCTCGACGTCCCCAAGAAGGGCGTGGAATACTACAAGCAGCGGGCTAAGAACAAGGCCGTTGATGTAATGCTTAACGTCATATTCCCGGACTAAGTTTTAATATCCTTGGCAATGTCGGCTACAGTAAGCGGTCATCGTCTAGTTTGGTCAGGACACTGGCCTTCCATGCAAATGCGAAGATAGCCCGTAACCCGGGTTCAAATCCCGGTGACCGCATTTTACAATTCAGAAGCGAAGTGCTTTTCCTGGAACGATGTGCCTGATTCGATGTTCGCCAAGCCGGTGATGCTCCACTTAATATCCTCGCTATTGTACAGGATCTTGTTGAACAGCCCTGCCCTTGCGTCAGAGTATTGCAGCAGGAACGTGTCTGTTAAGGTAATCGGCGGCGAGTTGGAAAAGAGGGCCGGTCTGCCGTTGACCGGTATGTCCTCATAAGATAGTGTGTCTGACCCTACGGAAGCGTCGTCTGCAAACAGCTCGTATTCAATTTTTGATGTGGTGAGCGTGTACCCGCTCGTGTTGGTGATGTTGAATGACACCCGGAGATCGAGCTTTTGATCGCCTTCGCTGCCCGACGCAAGTGTGACCCGGCTTAGATTGATGTGGACGTCTTCAAGCTCAAATGGGGTTTGCACAAGAAGCGGGTAAAATATGATAGTAAGAACGACTGCCGCGATGGCGCCAATGAGCACCACCCTTCTTGGACCTATTATCAAGCGATCCTAGCTGACCCGCAGAGCTGATTAAAACCTTTCTGGAAAAGCAGCATCGATAATATACCGCGAAACAGTGGAAATGATGATGACTCTTACCGAAAGCCTGGTCACGTGGGTGCACCTGATATGTGCCTCGATATGGGTCGGAGGTTCGGTCTTTATAGGAGTCGTCCTCGTGCCGGTCCTCAAGTCTCACACAAAGTCGCTTGAAGAGCTCGTGGCGCTCATGGTCAAGGTCGGCAGGCGATTCAACAAGATAACGGTGCCGGCATTCGGAATCCTGATTACAAGCGGCATCTACAACTCGCGCGGATTTCTTGCCGACCCCGGATCCCTGCTTGACACGACCTACGGCATGATCCTGCTGGTAAAAATCGTCCTCGTCATCGCCACCGTGGGGACTTACATCGTGCACGTCAGGCTACTAAACGCAGACATGGAGCGCAAGATACTGTCCGGCCAAGGCGGCAGCCTCTACGTCCAATCTATAAGGACAAAGCTAATCATCCTTGGCGAGATAATCGTTGTTCTGTCAATTGTCATTTTGTTGCTGGCGGCATTGCTTGACGGCGGCATCTAGCCTTCTATCGTGACGACGTAGGTTTTGCCCTGCTGCTCTATTTTGTATTTGCATCCAATGAGCTGGCTAGCAACCTGCAGGTTTGTGCGCAGGTGTTCTGTCACCCGGGCAATTCGATATTTTGATCTGCCCTTGGCAAGCGCGAGCGGTAGTACGAGCATGTCTGCAAGGAACGGGTCCACGGGCGCATGCGCAAGAACGGTTTCAAGAAAACGCTCGGCAGCTTCTGTGCCCACTATCTCTGCGCGCTTTCCCAGCTCGCCTATTGAGTCGCCCCCGACGTACGGCCCAAAGTCGGACGCCGAGTAGATCAGGATCGAAGAGCCGGGCGAGATCGAAGTTTCAATCGACGCCGAATAGTTGCTGCAGCGGATCCCCTTTTTCTCTAACGCAATCATGGCAGATGATGTCTGCCGCTCCGCCACCTGCCGGGGCAGCTGGCCGCATACACTCGTAATTCTGGGCGCTACGTCCCTCGTGGTCAAGAGTTCCATCGTGCCGGGTCCCTTGCAGGGCTCGATAATTGTTTTCACGATGCCGCCGCCCTTTGGGTAATAGCCGCGTTTGACAACGTCTGCTGAAAATTTTATTCCTATGCTGCGGTAGCCTTCCGTGACGACGTGCCTCACGTAGTCAATGGTCGGGCTTGCCCTGACGTCAGTGCCGCCGGTGATCTCGAGCTCCACGCTGTTGTTTGACAATGAAACCGCCGGCACCACTGCCATCAATATCAAAGGGATGCTGCCTGCCGTCCCCACGTCAACCTTCATTGAGCCGCCCTCGAACTTGTCGGACGGCACAAACCTGACCCATTCCGCCCCTACATGCAGATTTTCAACATCTGCGCGGAAAAGGTTGGCGATTATCTTTATTCCCGTCATGTGCTGCGGCCGCAGGCCGGGATTCGGTCTCTTTGCGCGGATGTTTGTAACCTCAACAGGCTTGCAGGTTATCGCGGCAAGCGATATTGCGGTGCGTAGTATCTGGCCGCCGCCCTCGCCATGCGAGCCGTCAATCTTGACCGGTGGTGTCACTGCCGTATCGATTGTGACTTTGCTTAAATATGTTTAATTACATAATTTTGCTAGTTTAATTCTTCAAAAATGTTGTAGATTTTACAAGATGGTCGTTCATTGTTATTCAGTGCGGCGGGAGTTTCAAAGTTTAGAGAGGATAAATTGAATTCGGAGTGGGATAGTTCTTGGTTCATGTTTTTCAAAACTGGCAGTCCCTAAACCCCAGCGCTAAAATGCTTCTCATCGCCAGAAATGTTGTAG
Source organism: Nitrososphaera sp. (assembly GCA_035283265.1). Lineage (GTDB taxonomy): Archaea > Thermoproteota > Nitrososphaeria > Nitrososphaerales > Nitrososphaeraceae > Nitrososphaera. Next base: position 24,864 of record DATEUD010000037.1, on the reverse strand, counting down.
GTAAGACGATGGCGCCTTGATTGATTTCGCCCTGCAGGGGAGGAGCAAAAAACCATGTCAACGCAGAAGACACCATTAATGAATCCAGCCAAAAAAAGAGTTTGTCCTTCTGAATCAAACGCTTGTTGAATGCGTTGGCAGCCGTTGTAGTCATTCCGCAAGTTTCTCCTTTAGTTCAATTAGTGCATCACAGAAACCTTTGAAATAAACGATCGGTTCCTCTTCCACTAGGCATGCATTGTGCGCACCTGTCGGCGATGCAACTATAACCATGCCATAGGTACCGGCTACTCAAAGTTTGAAGTGTGGCGCATATTTTCTACCGTGGGGACTGCCGTCTTGGCTTAGCGGTATTCTTCATCTTCTTCATGCCGCCTTTTCTATCTGCTCTGCGGTTCGTGCCTTGTTGCTTCGGTGTCCGTGTTTCAAGGTTGTATTTGTGCGTGAACGTTTTTGACACGGCGTTCCACTTTGCGCCGCACAGATCACATACAAACCCGGTTTCCTGTCCTATGCCCTGATATAGCGATTCGTCGCCCTTTTGGCCTTCATACGCCCTGTATCCCCGGAAGCTCATTGTGCCCTTACCACATTCCGGACACGGATCACCCTCCTTTACCATAACAGTATTTCGCAAAAGTGCTTCTTAACCCTTCTGCGAGGCGTCACGCTGAGTCTTCAATCACTGCCACTGGCACTCCTAGTTGTTCGGCAACACAGAAGGGGCACCGTTGTCGGTGTGCTTCTTCTGCATCGAGGGATGTGCTGGTCACGTTGATTTGGCTCGACAACTCGATAACCTGTTCTTGTTTTTGTGCCATGGTCATGGCCGTCCGCCAAACAACAATAAATAGCTAATGTTAAACGTGAGTTTTTGAATTGTAAATATATGTTTAAAATAGCTCGCTGGCAGCATATCGCTGTTGTCTACCGGACTTTTCGTCGGCCGGTTCCAACCCTTCCACAAGGGGCACCTTGCGACTGTCAAGTTTGCTCTGGGCAAGGTCGACCAACTTGTAATCGTGGTTGGCAGCGCGCAGAAAAGCCACGAGGAGAAAAATCCGTTCACAGCCGGCGAGCGCATCAGGATGATTAAAGAGTCGCTTGACTCTGAAAAAATCGACGCGACGAGAATAATGATAATACCAGTCCCCGACGTCGACGTCCATTCGCTCTGGACCCGGCAGGTGGACATGCTCGTCCCAAAATATGACGTTGTGTTTGCAAACGACCCATTCACGCTGATGCTGTTCCGGGAAAGGGGAGTAAACACCATGGAGGCGCCCCTTGTCGACCGCAACGAGATGCAGGCCACGGAGGTCCGCAAGAAAATGGCATTGGGTGAAAAGTGGGACGGCCTGGTACCCGCCCCGGTGGCAAAGATAATCGAGGAAATAAACGGCGTTGAGAGGGTTAAGGCAATAGCCGAACGTGGCCGTCATTGAAAAACATATTTCTAGCTGTCTATCCATACAATAGCGTTGTTTGGCGGCAAGAACGGCAATGACGGAGGGCGGCCAGCGGCGAGCTTTGTCAACGAGCTGTGGTATATCGATATGCAAAAGCTCCTAAATGAAGAATTGATGCGCATGTACACTCTGATTTCTGACCGCCACTACAGGTTCGCCAAGAACGCGTGGTACATCCCAATCGGGGGGGACCAGCGCTGCCCGATCATGGTGGCCAAGGGCTACAGGTCGCCCGACACGCTTGACAGAATGGCCCAGTTCGAGGACACTGCAAAGTCGCTTGAATGCGAATACCGCCACTTTATCGACGCTTGGGACTTTGGCTACATCACCGAGCGAGACATCGAAAAGGCGATCCTGAAAATTCTGGAATCAAGGAACATTGCCATAACCGAGCACAGCTAATAATCAATGCGCGCCAGTTCAATGCTAAGAAGGCGTAGAATGAAGTCTATCTAATCGCTTCCCACTTATCAGCGTAGTACGATATATCATGATGTTTCTTTCCCAAGAAATACTTGCCATTTTCTGCTATAATCTCTACCCTGTATTTATTACTGCTATCAATGATTAAGAGCCTATCCCAAAAATACCTCTATTGAGATATCGTAAGGCAGCGGCAGATGCCATATCTTATATGGTAATAATCGGTATTTGATGGTAATAACTGCCAAACTCTGACGGCGTCTTATTTTTGGGATAGATTCAGTCCAATCTAGCATTCTTGCCCGTACCTCTACCACTTTGGAATCCAATCATCCCATTTTCATCTGGTTGGAAGATTTGATCTTCAGTTACTTCGCTGTCCCATTGCGATTCTAACCCAGATTCTAACCCATGGGTAGCCAGTGAATCATTGAACATAGTACAAGCCTACCACTGTTCTTAAGGTTAATATGAAATGAGTGAGCCGTTAGGGATGTATCCGTCAAATAACCCCGTCAAGTACGCATCGTCAAATAGTTTTTAGCTCATGAGATTGTCCAGTGGATAGTCATTTGACATATGACGAGTACCAACATTTGACGGAGTGCAGCCCGTGACGGTGGTGCTGATCTGCTGTTTTCTGATGTACGTTTATTGGCTATGTTGTCGGGCGTTGATTGGTTCACTGATGGTGCGAAGGTGCTAACGATCAGAGATAGCTAACCGCTAGCATGATACCAAGTAGCATACTAGCCCCGCCGAACATCTTTAACCAAGGCAAGAGATTGGTTAATGCGCTTATAACAGCCTATCCCAGTAATATCCTCCTATAAACAATGTTGCAACAGGCTAGCTGTACCAGTCCAAGGTAGTTCTCTGATTTCTTCTCGTACCTGATTAACAATTTCCTAAACCTATTATTTTGTGATGCCATGAATTGGTTCGTTCTACAACCCAACGTCTTCTCTTTCCACCACCGCGATGTTTCTTCTCACGCCTGTGTCGGATATGTGGTACATATCTTCTTCTGCTGATAGCCTCCCGTTCTATTTCTGGAAAATCATATCCCTTGTCAAGGCAGAGATTCTGCTTCTTCTTCTTTGGCCTGCTTACTGCTATGCTGTCCAGTGTTTCTATGGCCGCCTTCATGTCGTGAGTGTTGGCAGCTGTAATGACGACTGATAATGTGATGCCATTCTTGTCAGTCAGAATATGTCGCTTTGGTTCTTGGTGTTCTGATAATTCTGAATGTTACAATACGAGTATGGCTGCTAGGATGAATTGTCTTTGATGGGTACTTTATAGTCTTACACGGACAAGACCAGATGTATAACCCCGTAATCCTGTAATCCTCCCGGCCCATACCTCTGCGCTTTCTGGCAGGGGCTTTTTTGGTATTATATTCCTGAACGGCCAATAATGACCATTGGAAATCAAATATTCCGACTGCATCTGCTCACCTGCTGAATGTATAGCAAGCCCATCACCTAATGAATGTCCAAATTGCACTCTGGAAGTGTGATGCTGTTGGGCCACGCTCAAAAAGAACTAAGATGTCTTTTATTCCTCCTGATTATGCGATAGTCAAGATTCGCGTTGGATTACAATAGCTGAGATACATCATTGATGAGATACCTTTGTTACCAACCTAGATCATTCTTTGTAGGCATTCAATTCCTTCAAAATTTCTATAACTGTTGGTATTTCCAAGTCAAGTTGCAAAGCGATAAATTCCTCTCCGATTCCAGATAGGTACAAGTTTTTGACAATCTGCTTCTTTTCATCAGAAACCTGTTTGGTGTCACTCACAAACAAGTTACCTCGCGATTACTACCATCGGTCATGGGACAAGTGGCCTTCCGCAAATTGAACATTTCACATGGAACTTCAGCAAAGCCAACTCACGTTCATCTGTGACCTCAATACACTCCTTTCCTACTTCTTTGCACAGATGAGAGTATCCCTTTGCCATCGTTGATTTTATGGTCAAAGCTGGATATAAGCCCACTGTCACTTGTCATCACCCTAAATTTACGCGCCATAAGTTCTGGCAATATTTCTAAACTGGCACTCGACACGCAACAATTGCTCACGGGCCGCAATTAGCAGGCGTGGAAGACCCGAAAAATTACCATTTTATTACGGTTTTCCAGGTTCTTTTCCATTTCGGGTATGGGCATGCTATGAACATTCTTATGGGTCGGCGTTCAAACATACCAAGCAGATGATTTTTCACATCATCATTAGCATATTTGGGAAGCTTTTTAGTGACAGTTATAAGGTCTTAGACCAATATCTAGTAACCAATTTCTTTGCTTTTATCAAGGGCTTTGAAATTGCAATATTCATGACAGTCGCAGTAATCTTTGTTTTGATTACCGTGGCCATGACAATAAGACAGTTAAGGAGGCTGCCAAAATCGTATTTCATAGAGATTGTAGACCTTGATGGAAGGAAAACGACAGTTGATGGCTTGAGGCAGATATTCTCAACTTATGAGGCTGCAGAAAGTTATGCGCGGTTTTATCGCAAGATGTATGACCGCCAGTACACATTCAAAGTGATTGGAAGCAAGGAAAGAGCAATTTATGACGTAACAAGAACCCCTTGAACTGTTACTAACTTAATATCGATATTATCTTGATTTTTTGCTGTCGCAATTTCCTCGTAAGCATCTTTTGTAAAGCTAAAACTAACAATTAGGCCCTTGGCTTCTTTGAGGACCTGACCAATTATGTAATGACTTTTTATTGGTGTGTGAAACTCATCTACAACTTTTCTGTCCACGTCCTCAGTTTGTTTTACCTGAAGTGGATCATTGAATTCGAGTCAACCATCGATACCCATTTCTCCAGACTTTCTAGGATTAAGTCTACAGTGTATTTTTTCGACTATCCAATTTTGGAACTCAAGAGGATGCAATGCCTTTAATTGTTCGATTGTTTTCGGCATGCCCACTATCCCAAAAACTTTGAAAATCTGCCGCATGCTTTTTCCCGATTGAACCAAGAATGCTCTAAAGTAACCAAAGGCTCAAGAGCAGCCCCTCCATTCCAAATCATGTTAAATTCTGATTACCAAAACATTCACTTCTTCTCATCATCATGGTTCTGATTGTATCTGCGTCAATTGTTGTAGCTTTTTCCATGCCTTATCTTTCCCAACTGCAACTATGAACAAATTGAATGGCTTTATCCTATGGTCATAATCCTAGCCCTTGTTTATGTTGTCAACCCTTTGCATGATGGTTTTGGTGTCAATTATCTGCTTTGTGGCTGCTGGTAGTTGGGAGTAGTGGACAATTGAGATGTCATTGTTTTGGCTATTGTCAGCCAACGCATTTTGCCGGAGCCTCGTAATCCATTTTCTACCACCCTTATTGACATTCTTTTCACCAAATGCGTTCAGCAAGGAACATAGCCCATCTTCGGTGTTCTTTTTTACGTGAATTACAGAGCCATCCTTGCGAACAGCGCGTCTGGTTCTACTTCTTGGTCATTCTGAGCACGTCTACTTGTCCGCTATGCAACCAATCCTTGAGTTCTTCATGAGACGGTTTCAGGTCATGTTTGCCTGCCAGGTGAAGATGTAGAAGAACATAGTTAATCTGGTTGAGCAACGGTTTGTTTGATTCGTCGCCCTTGCGAGCTTTTTGTCGAAGATCCGCCGGAACGCTATTCCACCATTCCTCAAATTTGCGTACCATGCATCACAGAGGGCTACTACAAGTACTTTAACCTTTCACAGTCTGTAACACAATTTCTACATAGGCCTTGCTTGCACCGACCGTCATAAGAAGCCGCAGAAGTTAACCATCTAATTATTTTATGTGGGCCCACTGTAGTAGTAGTCGATATTGTAGACATGACATCAGAAGAAGCATTAACGATTCAATACAAGAATAACTTGCCACTGGTCAGTATGGAAATCATCGACGCAGGGATTAACAAGAAAATTGTCGTGGATGCTCATCTTGATTTTGCTTCATCAAACACAATAACACCCACCCACATTGCAAATGAGATTAACCTCTCGTTTGCAGCTAGCGACGAGACTGTAACTGGGGCAGGAATAATCTATATCCCTTACTACAAGGTATCTATCGAGGTTTTTGGCAAGTTGTATGATACCATTCATGTGGGATGCCTTGATTTGCCAGAGCGCACGCCGCGGAAGGCGCTTTTGGGCAGGGACATACTTGGCAATTACAGAATATGCCTTGATGAAAGAAGAAAGGAAATTAAAGTGCGCTAAAAGGGTAATGTTATCTTGGTGGGACATAAACCAGATTATACTACTAGTTCTATTGATTTCCTTATAGATAGAATAAACTGCCAGAGTCGATCATCGTTGAAGCTATCACCACATCCTGTGACTCCTACAAAATTTGCCTTTTTTGCCCACCAAGTCAATCCATTAGTTTCCATGATTCCACTATGTGCACTATGAAATTAGGTTTGTGAACATGCCAAAGTGTAGTATAGTTCGAAAAAGAAGGATTCAGAAGGATTCTTATTCCAATCTCTATTTTTTGCTTATTTTGCTTATTTTGCTTACTTTACGGCATTACCACTAAATAAAGGTGGGGTTATTGTTTGAAGAACTGTTGCTGCTGCGCAGAATACAACGAAGTCCAAGCTCTTACTACGTTGGTGTTGAATTCTGTAATTGCGTCGACTGTTCTGCTATAGATCTTCACATTTTCCCTAGCTGCATCTAATGCGTTAATTGTCAGCTGGTTATTAGTCCCTACTGTTCTTATCAGGTTGCTTGTGAATTCATTTGCTTGTTTTGCGAATTGCTCTGTGAATGTGCCAGGCACAGTAATGTTCAAGTTACCTGCGAGTTGCTTTGGTACTGAAAATACTGTCTGAACAGTATTCTTCACTGTTTGTATGCAATCCAGCTGCAGGTTCGAGATTGACTGTGTATACTGGGGTTGAACTTTTGCCATTTCGTCGATTACTCTAATGACATTTTCCCTGACTGTATCGTATACTTCACTTGCGCCAGCTGTTGATCTGCTAATGCTTTCTTCTCTAGATTTTGTGTCTACCATTTTACTTCACACTATCATACACATGCAGTGCTTATAAAGGTTGGTAATAAATGGTTTATAATGGTATTAGACACCATTTACTGCCTGGGTCTCATTCAATCTAGATCCATCGATATTCTAGAGGAGATAGGAACAAGAGGTCAACCAGCTCAAAAACATTCACAACAAGTACAGATAAGCTCTTGTGGAGATTAGTACTATTTTGGGTGCTGAATACAATGAAGCTTGGAAAAAAGTGGCGTCAATTTGCCTTAGAATGGAACACGGACTCTATTATCGAAACGATATCCCCGATTCAGTCCTAGAGTTTGCCATCTAACCTTTGCATCTTACCGCAGATTCGAACAATCCTCGATGACTCTAACTACATTTGATCCCAGATACTACAATACAACCGTACTGGATCACCTAGTTCGCGACCATCATCGCTTGAGCTAAAAAGTGAAATACTTAATGTTGCCGTCAGGAAAGTTTTTTCCACACCAACAACTCATCCTAGAAATGAATACTAGTACTCCAATTATTACAGCAATTAACCCTTCGGCCGTAAACTAGATCTACCACACGACCACTACTAATACAATAACATCATACGTTTAAGAGACTATTGAGGCTTAATATTGGAGAAAGATCGAATGGAACAGAAGATTAGATGAGAGGAGTGATTAAAGACGTGTTGAATGGAGGGCTATGCCCTACTTTACATCTCCATGCCACCCATTCCAGGCATGCCGCCCATACCTCCCATTCCGCCTGGAGGTGCCGAGGGGCCGCCGGATTTGCTTGAAGCAATGACATCGTCTATCCTCAGAATCATGCAAGCTGCTTCGGTGGCAGACTTTATTATCTGCTCTTTGACTGCAAGTGGTTCGACGATATCGAGCTTTAACATATCGGCAACTTTGCCATTTCTTGCATCGATTCCTATAGAATGAGAACCCCTGCTTTGTTTTGCACGTAGTTCCGTGAGCGTGTCAATCAGATCCATTCCGGCATTTTCAGCTAATGACAGGGGAATGACCTCGAGTGCCTCTGCAAACTTTTCTGCGGCAAGCTGTTCCCGCCCTGAGAGTGTACGTGCCCATTCTCTTACCTTTGCGGCTGCATAGGCTTCGGGAGCTCCTCCCCCAACAACAATGGCTGGCTTTTCAAGCACGTCCTTTGAGACCATAAGTGCATCGTGGACTGAGCGCTCTGCTTCATCGACTACTCGCTGTGAGCCTCCTCTTATCAGTACGGTAACAGACTTCGGATCTTTGCATCCTTCAATAAAGACCCACTTGTCTGTCTCTATTTTGCGTTCGCTTACCAGCTTTGCATAACCCAAGTCTTTTGATGTAAGGTCATCAAGGTTTGTCACCATTGTTGCACCAGTAGCCTTCGAAAGCTTGGTCATGTCGCTTTCTTTTGCACGTCTTACTGCCAATATTCCTGCCTTGGCTAGATAGTGTTGGGCGGTATCATCTATGCCTTTTTGGCATATGACAACATTTGCTCCACTTTGCACTATTTTATTGACCATTGATTTGAGCATATTAGTTTCTTCATCTAGGAACTTTTGCATCTGATCCGGTGAACTGATGTTTATCTTGGCGTCAAATTCCGTTTTTTCAATTTCTAAAGCAGAATTTATCAAAGCAATCTTGGCATCCTCTATCTTCTTTGGCATACCACCGTGTACTACTTCTTTGTCAAGTACAATGCCTTCTATGAGAGTAGTGTCATGAATCGAGCCTCCGGCCTTCTTTTCTACCTTTACGTTATCGATATCAACATTGTAACCGGAGTCGGTTTCCTCCGCAACATGCATAGCAGCCCTAACAACAATATCTGCTAGCAAGTCAGCTTCCCTTGAAACTAGCTTTGTTTGCATGGATGTTTTGGCAACCCGAATTAGCTCTCGTTTTTCATTACCATGAACCTTTTGTGCGATGCTATTGAGAACTTCTATTGCCTTAGCAGCGCTTTTTCGATAGCCGTCTACTATTACCGTTGGATGCACATCCTTGTCTATCAGCTCCTCAGCTTTCTCTATTAACGCACCGGCAAGTACAACTACTGAGGTTGTGCCATCGCCAACTTCATTATCAGTCGCCTTGCTTATCTCCACCATCATCTTGGCGGCCGGATGTTGGACATCAATTTCCTTCAGGATAGTTGCGCCGTCGTTTGTTATTGTTACATCACCGAGTGAATCTACCAACATCTTATCCATCCCTCTTGGTCCTAGGGAGCTGCGTACCACTTCGGCAATCACTTTTGCGGCTGCAAAGTTGTTTTTTTGAGCTTCTCTGCCCTTGCTTTCTTTGGAACCACTCTTTAGAATTAGAATGGGCATTCCACCAGCGCTGGCTTGTTGTATTGACATAGTCTTACACTGAGGTTCAGAGATAAATGCTTTGCATGATATCCCGGCATGTACATTGTCACTCTATTCCAAATTCAGAAAGACGTGTTGATTTCTCCTAGAATACTGCGCTTACAATATAGTTGTTAGTTGAGAAGGGAATTCTAGGGGTTACACCTGATAATCCACATCGGTTTTTGATGGATCGATCAGCTGTCGAAAGGGTGGTAATGAAAGATTGATAAGGATTGGTGCCGGAGAGCCAATCAGAGCTCCCGTGTATATACAAAAGTAGCCAAAATGAGCGTATCTCACGATGGTAATCGTATGCAGATTTGTTAATATATTCAGCAATCGCCTTTCAAGGCGTTGGCAAAGCGCGATAGTGGCGGCTACAGAGGAGCAGGCGCCAAACTGCTTTCAAAACACGGCGTGTCCGTGGGCGACAGCGTCAGGGTAGTCGCCGAGGACGGCGAGATGTCCGGAGTGCTGATGCCCCGCTACGAGTCTGCCAGCGAAGATTACATCGTCATTAAGCTAAAGAGCGGCTACAACACCGGCATCCAGGTCGGCAAAATCAAGTCGGTGACAAAGCTGCCGAAAAGTGAATCCGTGGCAGCTCCCAGAGTTCCTGAAATCGCGGAAAACAAGAATCTGCCTAGAATTGCGCTGATCAGCACCGGCGGGACTATAGCAAGCAAGATAGACTACCGCACCGGCGGCGTGCACGCGGCGCTTTCTGCTTCTGAATTGTACCAGTCCGTGCCCGAGCTTGCAAGCCACGCCTCAATAGACCCAGAAGTATTGCTTAGCGAGTACAGCGAGAACCTGAAGCCGGAACACTGGGCAATGATAACCGAAAAGGTCGCCGAAAAAGTAAAGAGCGGCAAGTATCGTGGCATCGTTGTATCGCATGGAACAGACACGATGCACTATACTGCTGCGGCGCTCTCCTTTGCGCTCCAGGGCCTGCCAATCCCGGTGGTGCTAGTCGGCGCGCAGCGGTCGTCTGACAGACCTTCTTCTGACGCTGCCCTGAACCTGCTTGGGGCGACGATATTCGCAGCAAAATCGGAATACGCTGGCGTCTTTGTTGCGATGCACGCCGGCACGTCGGACGATGCGATCGCCTGCCACGTCGGTACGCGCGTGAGAAAGAACCACACGAGCAGACGTGACGCATTCGAATCAATAGACGTGACGCCGGTAGCACTTGTTAGGAACAACACGGTAGAAATGCAGAAAAGCGAGATCAAGCTGGCAAAAAGGTCCAGCGGCAATCTGGCAGCAAAGCCAAAGTTTGACGACAGGGTCGCGCTGCTGAAATACTATCCCGGCTTTGACCCTAAACTTATCGAGCACGCGGCCAGGACCGGTTACAGGGCGATAATTCTCGAAGGGACGGGCCTCGGGCACGTGAGCAAGGCGTGCTTTCCAGCTCTCAAAAAGGCAGTCGACGCGGGCCTCTTGGTCTGCATGACGTCGCAGTGCATCTGGGGCAGAGTCAGGATGACGGTCTACGACACGGGCAGGGACCTGCTTGACATTGGCGTAATACCACTGTCTGACATGATTTCCGAGACTGGCACGGTAAAGGCAATGTGGGCGCTTGCAAACATCAAGGATGCAAAAAAGATGATGCAGGAAAACCTTGCGAATGAAATTTCATCGAGCATCCCGATATAAGAAGGCTTAATACGTCTGTCAGCAGATTTTCTATTCCAGTGACAATCGACCCCGTATCTCTGGACCTAAAGGTCGGCCTTGAAATACACCAGCAGCTGGCAACAAGGAGCAAGCTCTTCTGCAACTGCAGCTGCGAAGAAGCGCAGAAATACGATAATTCGTTTGTGCGAAAACTGCGACCCACCCAGAGCGAGCTTGGGGCGTACGACCCGGCGGCAATATTTGAATTTTCCAAGATGCTCACCGTCGAGTACCAAACTGCGCTTGGCTCCAGCTGCCTTGTTGAGGCAGACGAGGAACCCCCGCATGATGTAAGCAGTGATGCTCTTGAAACTGCGCTCATATTTTCGCTGGCGCTCCGCTCCAAGGTGATGGACGAAGTGCACGTCATGCGCAAGCTGGTTATCGACGGCTCAAACACCACGGGATTCCAGCGTACGATGCTTGTCGCGTCCGGAGGCTACCTTGACATTGCAGGCAAGCGGGTCGGCGTCCAAAGCGTCTGTCTTGAAGAAGACGCCGCCAAACTGTTAGGCGACGACAAGGGGGTGCGCAAGTTCGGCCTTGACAGGCTGGGCGTGCCGCTTGTAGAGATCGCGCTAGAGCCGGTGACTGGCAAGCCCGACGAAATCATGCAGGTTGCCCTGACTCTGGGCAGGCTTCTCCGGGCAAGCAAGAGGGTTGCCCGCGGGCTTGGCAGCATCAGACAGGACGTCAACATCTCGGTGCAGAACGGCGCCGTGGTCGAGGTCAAGGGGGTGCAGCAGCTGGATCAACTGGTAAAAGTCATAGAGCACGAGATGCAAAGGCAGCACGGCCTGATTGTAATCGCGCAAAAGCTTATGGAAAGAAAAGTCGACGTCAGCAAAGTGGGCGACAAGATTGAAGACGTCACTGACATTCTGGACAAGGCGCAGTCATCAAAGATCGTGAAAAAGGTCCTTGACGGCGGAGGAGTGTTCAGAGCGTTAAGGGCACCGGGGTTTGCCGAAATGATCGGCTTTGAGCCGTACCCGGACATCAGGATCGGAAAGGAGCTCGGTAAGCTGGTGAGATTCTACGACCTCGACGGCGTGTTCCATTCAGATGAGCTTCCAAACTATGGGATAACAGAACATGAAGTCGCTGCTGTCAAGTCAAGATTACAAATTGGCAACAATGACGCGTTTGTAATAGTGGGCGGCCCAAAGGACAAGCTCGGGTTTGCTTCTGATGCGATAATCAGTCGGCTGCAGGCCGCAATAAGCGGCGTCCCCGCCGAAACGCGCGCTGCCACGCCAGATGGCAAGACGGTGTTCCTGAGGCCTAGGCCGGGCGCGGCGAGGATGTACCCGGAGACAGACATACCGACCATTCCTGTCACAGGCTCGATGCTCAGGGCGCTCGAAGACGGAGTTCCACGGTCGTGGAACGAAATAGTGGACTCGCTTGCCCAGAAATACAACCTTAACAAAAGGCTGGCGAGCCAGATCTTTGACTCTGACTACCTTTGCGTGTTTGAAGAAATTTCAAGCACGACAAAAGTGCAGCCCACGTTTGTCGCGTCAAAGTTGACAGAAGACCTTATCAGCCTGCAGCGGCAGGGGCTTGATGCGTCAGTGCTGGCAGACGACATGATCAAGGAGATATTCGCCAAGCTTGATGTCGGCGCGATAGCCAAAGAATCCGTGATCGTCCTATTTGAAAAGCTGATGAAAAATGAAGCAAAAACCGTCGACGAAGCCATCAAGGCTGCCGGCGTTTCTTCAATAAGCGACGAAGAGCTGGGTAGAGGCCTTGACAGGATAATGGGCGACAACATGGCAGTTGTGAAAGAAAAAGGCATGGACGCGCTGAGCACCCTCATGGGCAGGGCGATGGCAGAGTACAGGGGCAAGGCTGACGGCCAGAAGATAAACGCGATGCTAAAAGACAAGTTGCAAAAGCTGGTCAAATAATGTACAAGCCAAAATCCACAAGGGACATTTACGTGGAATCCCTTTCAGTCAATTCTGCAAGCTTTGAAAATCAGCTTGCAGATCAGTCGGTGCCGCCGCGCGAGATCAAGAGCATCATTAACGCTGTTGGCAAGATGTACCGCGAAAATGTCGACAGGATAGTGGAAGAATGCGAAAGAGACATGATGGCTCTAGAGCGCGTGCCAAGCCCACTGAAATTATTTGTCGACTGCCTTGCCCATGCACAAGAATCAATGAATCTGTCGCAGCCTGCCCGCGCGCTCCTGGAGCGATACGCGTCAGCGTGGGAAGACTGGATGTAGCCAGAAACGTTCTTTAGATGTTCTAGCATTGTAATGCCGGTTGGTAGGTAAATTCGCCGACGAAAAGGCCGACTTTCATCCGAGGTCGTGGCTGTCCAGGTACCGGCGCACCTCAATCGGCTACCTCACAAAGATGCTGTTCTTTTACCACGGGATCGGGATCGGCCTGCTACTCGTTGGATCTGCAGTGATAGAACAAACGCTGCCGGACCACGAGGAGCCAAGCCTTCCACACTCGCTTATTGGTGTGCTTGTGGCAGGTCCATTTGAAGAAACATTATTTTTCGGTATCCCGTTCTACGTGTTTGGCAACGCGTATTTAGTGCTTGCCACGGGTGTCATATGGGCCGGCACCCACATATTCAACACTAACGCATACGAGTTTAATAGCCTAGCATTTAACAACATGCTCTTTGTGCTTCCATCACTTTTCTTCAGTTTGCGAACGTGGGTCAGCGGCAAGGGATGGTTTGCGGTGGTAACCCACTCGGCATGGAACGGGATATTCTTTGCAGCGGGATGTTCTTCTGGCGAATTTACTTGTACTGCAATTGACGACACCAGCAATTCCATGACAAGCGTCGCGCTATCGGCAGGCCTTATCGCTGCAACCTACGCGCTCTACAAAAGAAGGGAGAACAACGAGCGCCAGCGCCTTGCAGCTTGACGGGTTACATATAATCATCTGCTGAGCTGGCCGTCTTCTAACAACAGGGCAGTGACACGATGAAAGTATTCCCTACCTCTTATTCGCTGCTATTTTCTTAAAGTCTTCCAGCACCATTGCTGGATGAAATTCCACTTTTGCCCCCATCCTATAGAGCGGTTCTGCAAACATGGCCATCTGGTCAGGCCGCTCGATATTCACCATAAACACCATCGTTCTGTCCCCATTTGCTTCAAGAAATATACTGCCTCTGCCTTGATGTTGCGCATATGCGCTTCTACTTCAGCCAGCCCTTTTGGATTTTGCATCATCCTGTTGCCCGCCTCAGTTGGAATCTGGGCCCTAAGTATGAATCTCGTTGTTTCCGAGCTGGAGCCGGTCGCTGTAAACATTATTACAACCAACCGATTAACTTTTGGAGGTATTGTGTATTCCGATATGACCCGACATACGGTAAGCAAGGCTGCGACCCCGTAACTTGACAGAGCGGTCTAACGAATTCAATATATAGGCCGCCACTTTTTTAGAAATGAAAATGAGCCAGGTTGACACCGTGAACGTTACCGTGACCATGGGCGACGTAAAAGTGCAGTTCAGCGGATCTGCCGAGTCCGTCATGGCTTCAGTCATGAGCTTTCTGTCAAAGCAGGTGCCTTCCATGGACCTTGCAAAAAAGATCTCGCTCAATTATTCGGCCCAGGAGCTAATTGAGGCGTACTCTCACCTCATCAAGATAACCCCGGAGGGCCCGCGCGTGATCCCGGATTCCGACGCGAGGCTGTCCGACAAGGACATGGTGGCTTTGCAGTTGATAGCGGCCCGGATCGCAAAAGACCTTGACAGGCTGCAGGAAGACGCGATGCAGGTGTCAGAAATACACGCCGCCACCGCGCTCAACCCGAAATCTATAAGCTCTAGGATTTCTGAAATGGTCAAGGCCGGCCACGTTGCACGTGACGAAAAAGAATCTGGCAAGTACAGGATAACGACTGCAGGTATCCACTGGCTTAATTCGACGACAGCCAAAAAGTTCAAGACAGGCTAGCTACCGAGTGGCCTTTTCTGTATGTACCTAAAGTTTCGCATCGTTCCCGTCCTTGTCAAGATGGTTTCCCTTACCATGTCTGCTAGAGAGTGAGAGACTGCCGTTCTGTCATAGTTGTAGCCTCTTCTTCCAAGTTCTTCATGGACCTCTCCAAGCGCCCTTTCAGTTGAAAAGTATCCCTCTCCCCAGAGGGTATCAAGAAGCCCTCTGCACGTCATTCCATCTTTCACAGTTTTTTGAGAGTCGGTATCCGGAACTAGCCTAGCTTCAACGGATCTTGACTTGAGCGATTCGATCTCCCGCCGCAGTTCGTCGAACTGGCCCTGGACCGCCGGCCCAGCTATCTTGGCCGTGTCGAGGCTCGAGAGCACGTTTTCAACCACCTGCTTGACCCGGATCTCAAGGCACGTTATCTCGACCTCCCATTCGCCATGCTTTAGCTTTATCTTGACTTCCTCAGCGGGTCGGTCGCTCATCCTTAAATATACCCCTCAGCATGCTATTGATAAACCTGTTGCTGACCATATTGGTCATGTTGCGCAATATTAATATATTTGTGCCCGCAGTTATTGTTGAGCAACATGGCTACGCAATTAAATCCACCTTTTCACGCCAGCCTAAATCTCGGCGACCTCGGCATAGTCGAGTCGGTGAGCAAATGCCTCGCGCCCAAGCTTGACGAGCTGAGGGGCAAGAAAATAGTGTTCAGCTGCGATGACAAGAAAATGATCCCGTTTGACGGCTGGGGCATGAGGTCCAACCCCTACACTGCGACGATCGTGACCACCATTCGGCCGATAAAGGAGAACGCGCTGGTGGCCGCGATCGACTCTAGCAGCGTCAAGCTGGCCGAGACTGAGGAGGGCAGCCTGTACGGGATCAAGTGCGGAATCGCGACGGCGTACGCCGGCCGCGCGCTCATGCACTTTAGGATCGGTCCCGTCTTGTTTTACTTAAGCGAAAGTACGATCCAGTATTCAGAGCTGGAAGAGCGGCTGGCGAGGCTTGTGCTCTTGGACGACGATTTTGCAAAGAGGCTCGTAAGAGTGCGCGCTGAAAGGGCAGTGCAGAAAGAGCTTGCAAGCCATTTCACGAACTCGATAATCCTTGTCGACGGCTCGCTCAAGGCATCCGTGTTTGAGGACAGGGAGCGCAGCATAAGCAAAATCGCCGAAAGTTGCGTGCTCCGCAGGAACATGATGATAGGGATAAGCAAGGGGACCAAGTTCAAGGTGCTCGACAGGGCTGCCACTCCTCTGACAAAGGTGCCGGGGCCGGCGTACATCGAAGTCGACATGATAATCAAGAGCCTGATCAGGAATACCGTTGGCAGCAACTCGATGGTTAAGCTGGAAAAGAGCAGCCCAGTTTTGCGCGCGGACATTCTGGGCGACAGGAGCGAGTCGCTCGGCATGCTCCTTGGCAACGACCCGGTGGCAGGCGGCTACCCTGAGACGTTGAGGCTCGCGCACTATATCTCCATGTTCTCGAGCACCGAGATGACGTGCCTCCGGAGCCACGTGCTGAACAGCTATGACGTGACGGAGCTTGCAGCTGACGACATCCGCAAGACGCTGCTTGGGTCGATCTCGGTATGAAGATCCTGTCAAAGAACGGCAATGAATTGTTGTTGCTTGCAATGAAGGAGGACTCTGCAACCAAGGGCGACTACATGCTGATTGAAGACAGGAACAGGAGCATGATAGTGCAGGTGTACGACGAAGAATACCTGTCGTCGCAGGCGCTCATTGAAGACATTGTCAAAGAAGAGGTCGTCAACGCTTCAAGCGTGGAGAACCTCCACGACCCGCTCAACATAGGCAGCCTATCGCGTTTGGTAAGGGACGCCCGGATATTTCGCGCCAAGATAAGGGCATCCGTCAACGACGGAAAATTGTCAAGCGACGTCACGTGGCTGCCGTCGAGGGTCGAGTCGAAAATAAGGCGGCTTGCTATGAAAGAGCTCAACTCGTTCCTTGGAAGGCGTGGCATATTCCCGATTCCCCTTGGCAGGGCCGGCGAAGGCGAAGAGTTTGAAATCTACGCAGAGGACCTGGACGGCAGACTGACGGTCATCACGGGCAAGAAAGAGTCTGGCAAATCGCATTTATCAAAGATGCTAGTCAAGACACTGGTGCAGCACGGCGCGTTTGTCATCATATTTGACTTGAACAACGAATATGGCGGCCTTGGCTGGAACCGCGACGGCACTCCCTCGGTCATTCACCATCAGGTCAAGGTGCTCGAGCCGGGCAAGACGCTGAGGTTTTCTCTCAACTACTGCGGCAAAGGGGCAGTATCGGGAATGCTGAAAAACGCGCTTGACATGCCGGCCGCGTCGATGCGCGAATTTTTCCGGATATGGGACTGGCTTGAAAACAAGCAGTCGCTTTCAATAGACGCGATAGGCAACGCCGTCAACACGTGGAATATCAACGAGCTCGTGCGCGACGCGCTTGTGTCCAGGTACCATGTCATCCAGTCGTCTCGCCTGTTCGCTGACGGCGGATTCCGGTTTGAAGACGTGATCTCTGCAGGGAGCGGCGGAGCGGCCATGGTGATCAACATGGGCGAAGCTTCATCGACCGTGCGCAGGATGGTAGTTGAATTGGTATTGAGCAAGCTAGTCGATCTCTTGGAGCGGAAGGTGATCCCGCCCATTTTCCTCTTTGCAGAGGAGGCGCACCTCTATATCCGCGACACTTACTGGGAGGACATCATAACCCGCATGAGGCACTTCGGCATTTACACCACGTTTATCACGAACCAACCGGACGCGATAGGCGACGCCATCTACCGGCAGGTGGACAATATTTTCCTGTTCAACTTTACAAACGACGGCGACCTTGACAAGATATCAAAGGTGTCGCTGGCAGACAACGACACTATTCGCTCAATAGTCAGGACGCTGCCGCAGCGGCACTGCCTAGCGATAGGCAAGGCGGTATGCGACCTGCCAGTCGTCATAAGGGTAGCGGCAGCAGAGGTGCTGACGCTTGGAGAAACCAAAAAATTCTTCAAGAAATAGATTATACGACGGCCGTCTGGCCGCGCTTTTTCGTCCCAATGTCGACTGCTTCAGTGACTGTGGAGACGAATATCTTGCCGTCGCCGGCCGAGCCTGTGCTTGCGGTGTCCAGGATGGCCTTGATTACCTTCTCGACTTCGGAATCCTCAATCACGGTCATGACGTTAGCCCTAACTGAAAATTCAGCGGCGAGCCTCTTTGTTCCTCTGTCAGTCTGTACCTGCGGCTTTTCGCCCTTTCCCCTTCCCTTTGCGTCGACGACTGTCGTCCCGCCCACGCCAGCCTTTTTCAGAGCTTCGTTAACAGCGCTAACCTTCTCGGCAGCTATTATTGCCTCTACACGCTTCATGGCACGTTGTAAATAAAGTTGCAATATAAGGTTTTCAAATAATTACTCTGTCACAGTTGAATATAACCATAAACAGCAATTGCAGTGCAAATATCATAAAATTTGCAGAATTAATACAAACACGGAACCTTAGTACTGAATCTCGCACCGCATCATCTATAAACTGCACTAAGACATATGGCGATTGCATTTGCAGGAACAAGAAAAGATCAAGAACCGAAGCAAACTTGACATCCTTTATGATATCCTTGTTTCGTCAACGGGCGGGGTCAAAAAGACGCACATCATGTCGCGCGCAAACCTCAGCTCCAGCAGATAACCTTTTACTTTAACACGCTCTTGCACCCCAGCCTGCTTGACGCAGAGAAGGACCCGAACAACAACCTCATTTACAAAACCACGCTCAAGGGCGTCAGGTTCCTCCACTGCTGCGCGCAGATAAAGTCGCTCATTGCACCGAGTGTGAAGTTGGGGATGCAGGGCGAGCTGCTCTTCCTGTGGAAGTATCTTCCAATGTCATTAAACGTAATACCGGTCCACTTTGGATCAATGTCCTATCCCACGCAGGAAGACGAGCTCTGGGCAAAGGAAGCGCAGGCAGAAGACGTAAAGAACGCAGGATTCAAGGTTCCTGTCGGCATTCCAAAGCGTCCCAAAAAGAAACGGCGTACGGTTTGCAGTTCTGGCAAACACAATAGTGAGTGACTTTAATGGCATGATGTCAGAGTCGCGCCGAAAGCCGTTTGAGCGGCAGGAGGACATCATGGCCGGGATGAAAAAGCTGTTCTAGGAGCAGATAAACGTAATCAAAGCGCGCCTTATCTACACCATCAAGATAAACCCGTCGACTGCACTAAAGGAAGAGACCTAGCAGCCGTGGTCTCTTGCCCAGCGCTGGCTGGCAAACTCGCTTGTATCGCATTGGTCCATGTTGAGTGTGCCGTAGCCGCTGTCCAAGAGCTCGCTGTTGAGGTTGGTCGACTCGCAATACACGACTGCTATAATGCTGGTGTCTGACGTCAGCAGCTTGTCGTCCTGGTCCACGAGCACGGTGCTTCCAAGGCACAGATTGCGGGTAAATGACGTCGACTCGGTGTAGCCTTGTTCCGTCCTTGACGGCGCGCTTGTAAGCGCAAGGTCAATCTTGTAGACTGTATCGTTAATCCTCACGTAGAGCGTGTCGCCGTCCACAATCCTTGTCGCCATGCCCTCCGCGCAGCCAGCGGTCCCCTGGCAATGCACTAGGCCTGATGAGGCGCTGCGTGGCGCGCTGGCCTGCTCGTCAGGGTCGTTGAGCTCATTCCGTGTGCCCGCGGCAAACTGCCATTCGTTGTTGCCGTCAGGGATCCTCTGCCAGGTGTACCCGTCGTCGCTCCTGTCTACGAGCGAAGGCGTACTGTCTATTATCTTGCCTGTCGCGTTCGCAAGGACGAGGCTTTCCGCGGTGTTTGACAGGATCTTCATGTCAAGCTCGACAACGTACGTTTCGTTGGCCTCTATCTCGGCTCTTGATGGCAGCTGAATGGTTGCCGACTTGAAAGACGTCATTATCTTAAATTCACTGATGTTGACGTCGACGTTAGACGGGTTGTACAGCTCGATCCATTCCTGGCCCACGTCGTTGCCCCTCGGGTTGAGCTCGACTTCGTTTATCACTATGACGGCTGCATTAAGGCTAGAGGTCTCCGCTTCGTTGCTGACAACACCGGGGACACTGCCTGCAATCGTGCCGTTGCTCTGCGCGCTGGCGGGAACTGCTGTAGTGATAGCCAAGGCTAGCAAAAGCACCAAAGCTAACCCAAAATTAATTCGCAATGTTCCTACCCTTTCATTGGACAGACGCTCTCGAAAATAATAACCGTTATGAAGGCTATCTCTAGAGTAATCTATTTACTGCCCGAGCTTTCTCTGCATGTAAATCCGCTTCATCTTGCTCAACCCGAAAACGAGTGCAATTACCGCTATTATGGCAATTGCTGCCTGCACTGCGGACACGGCAAGCTGGCCTGCCTGCCTGTCGAACATGATCACGTCTATCGGCGCGACAAAGATTACCAGGAATGCCGCGACGGCAAGTATCATTGCCCACATCCCCGCCATGAAAATCGCAAGACCACCAAGTCCCATTTTGTCACAACCTCATAACGAAGTACTGGATTGCTATCGAGGCAAACGCCAAGAGCGCGGTGAATGCCGCGAGCTTGAATATCTTGTAACCAACTTCTTTTTCGCCAAGCGGCTCTTCTGCCACTATCAGCCTCAACAGCGTCGCCGGCGCAGCCTTGTCAGTCGACGCGGCCAGCTTAAAGTCGTCCATCAGGATGGTGGGCCGCGCCTTGACCTGCCTGTGCTCCACTATGCGCTTTACGCTTGCAAGGAACAGGAACGAGTTCATGACCGCCGGCAGGAGCGCGATGACTCCGATTATTTCAGAGCTGCCGGCAATTGCCAGCGCTCCGTACATCACGCCG
The DNA here is from genome assembly GCA_035283265.1 of Nitrososphaera sp. Lineage (GTDB taxonomy): Archaea > Thermoproteota > Nitrososphaeria > Nitrososphaerales > Nitrososphaeraceae > Nitrososphaera. The sequence continues at coordinate 4,057 of DATEUD010000037.1, read as the reverse complement.
AGCAATAACGTACCCGAGTCGCCGGGGAATATCCTGCTTGGGAACTTGTGGTATTTGTAGAATGCAACAGCCGCAAACAAAAGTGGCAGAGCTGCGAGGAACACTTCGTGGCTGCCGAAAATCAGAATGCTTGTCAGGAGCGGGATCGTCGCGATTATGATAAAGCCGCTTGCAACGCCGTTCAGCACGTCTATTGAATTGATTGTGTTGCCGGCGATAGGGATGATGACGAATATGAGCGGGATGTAGAGCAGAGGGATGAACGCGCTGCCAAACACCAGATTGAGAGAGTCCCCGTGAACTCCGCCGGCATAGAGGTCGAGGGCGACTAGCGGGACCGCGGCAGCCAAGAGCGCCACGGGTTTGAACCAGCCGGGCATCACTCTGCTGTCGTCGACATAGCCCACTGCGAATGCTATCGCGGTGGAGAGCAGCACCGCAAGGACCGCGGTGTTCAAAGTGAGCAGATAGAGCACGATCTCTCCGGCAGCAATGCCGGCCATGATTACCGGCCCGGCAGGCCTCGGAATCATGGGCTTGTCCCGCTTGTGCGCGTCCGGGACCACCCTGCCCTTTGCGGCCAGCGACCTGATGGCGGCTGGCATAAGAAGCAAAATGGCAAAGAAGGAAATGGCTGACACGGCCGCGCCGTAGATTAGCAGGTTAGCGACGTCCAGCATTAGCTATTGCTGCCCCAGCCTCTTTCTTAATTGATCTTTCAGTTTTTCTGCAACCGAAGGCCCTATCTTGGGGATGCTTGCAAGCTTGTTCTGCGGCGCACTCGCTACCTTGCGAACGTCTGTCAGGCCGGCTGCATAAAGCGCCCTTGCCCTCACCCGGCCGATGCCTTCAAGCGCAACAAGCGGCAACAGCTCCTCTTTCACGCCGTATTTTATCCTGGTACGGAGGTTATAAAGTTCTGTTAGCAGGTCTTCACGCCTCAAAAGCTTGGCCACTTCGTAAAGCGAGTAGGCTAGCCACTCGCCTATCTCCACTATCCTGTGCATGTCGCCCGGCTCAACACCCATTTTGTCGCCCAGCGTTTTGTCGCTCGTCTCCTCCATCCACTCGCAGAGCGCCCAGAAGCTGCGCGTGCAGTCGTATTCGCTTATCTGGTACAGCAGCTCGCTTCCGCGGTCCTGTATCAGCAGACCCAGCTCGTCATGGTCCTTTTTGCGGAGCATCAGCTTGGGATAGAAATCCGGGCTCGTCGTTATCAGGTGCAGGAAGCCAAGCGTGTGTTTGCCCTCCGCGCGCTCGACGCGCCCAATCGCATTTCGGAATCCGACGGCGGTAACAGGATCAATGTAGAGGAGCGACGTGCGCCTGCCAAACTCTGTCGCGACGTAGCGTTCGTTCTTTGACTTGATAAGATCCTCCTGCTCCAGATATTCAAGCGCAGACTCGACCTTGAACTCGACAGTCGCGCTCCGGTATTGCCGGGCAAAGAGCGTGCAGGCAAATAGCTCGTGGATTTCCGGCTTTTTCATGCCCGGCACAGTTGCGATCGTCGAGAGCAAGTGGAACCTGATTGCGCTTTCGCTTGACAACTGCGACCGCAGGGGCTCTGGGCTCCCAAGCACATAGTGATCGTAGAGCTCTTCGGCGTTCACGCCCGACTCGCTCACGATTATCGCCTCGCCGGAGGTGTCGTATTTTGGCCTGCCGGCCCTGCCGCAGAGCTGCTTGTACTCGAGCACGCTTATCGGCACGCTTCCGCCATAGTCTGAATCGTAGCGCAAGATGCTTGCAATGACAACTCTCCTTGCCGGCAGGTTGACTCCGGCGGCAAGCGTTGGAGTCGCAGCCAGGAGCTTGATTATTCCTTTTTTGAACGAATCCTCCACTATCTTCCTGCTTGACGGCCCAAGGCCGGCGTGGTGGAAGGCAACCCCCTTTGCGACCAGCCGCGCCAGCGTCTTTGTCAGCTCGCTGTCGTCACCCCTGTCAAGGATTTCAGACGACGCGCCTACAGCCATCGCTTTCGCAGTTTTGTCAAGGCGCCTATAAACGCCCTCCACGGCTTTTTCCGCAAGCGAGGCGGCGCGTTTTCTGGTTTCTGCAAAAATGAGCGCCTGCCCGCCGCCTTCGAGAGAGTCGATGGCTAGGTCGACTGCAGAGGGGACGCCCGAACTTGCGACCCGGAATTTGGTACCGTCGCTCATATTGGCATTGCCATATTCGTAGACACCCTCCAACAGCTTTGTCGGGCGCCAGTCGCTTTCCACCAGCTCGCATCCGAGCCAGTCGGCTATTTCGTCCGAGTTGGCCACTGTCGCGGAAAGCGCGACCACCTGCGACTGCGAGTAGTGTTTGCGTATTCTTGTCAGCATCATTTCAAGCGTCGGTCCCCTTTCCCGATCGGCAATCAGGTGGACTTCGTCAGCCACGAAAAGCACTACGTCGCCGAGCCACTCTGCGTTGTGTCTAAATAGCGTATCCATCTTTTCATTCGTCAGAACAATGACGTCTGCCCCGGCGAGCTCTTTTCCAGCCGAATCATAGTCGCTGGTCGCAACCGCAACCCTGATTTTCCTTCCAAGGTCGAGCTTTTCAAGGACCTTCAGGTCGTCATATTTTTCGCTTGCAAGGGCGCGGAGCGGCGTAAGGTAGACCGCCTTGCTCCCCTTTTCCACCGCCTTGAGAATGGCCATCATTGCTATCAGCGTCTTGCCGCTGGCTGTCGGCGTAGTCACGAGCATCCTCTTGCCTTCCAGTATGCCACGCTCGAGCGCCATCTCCTGCGGCGGGTAGAGCGAAGAATATCCTAGGTGCGAAAGAAGCGCTTTAACTGCGCCGTCGGTAATGGCCGCTGACACTCTTACAACATAATCAAACCGGCTATTTTAAAAATGCACTTATGCCTTGGCCCAGAATCCCGCCCTTCTTTCGAATATCTGGCCTTCCCGGTTGAACTTCTGGATGTATTTCTTTGCCTCTTCGTTGCTGAACTTGCCCGTCTTGACCAGCTCGTCAACGAGGACCTTGTCCTCCACGTCATTGTTTTCAGTGCCGGCTAGACCCCTAAACACTTCCATAAATTGTTTTTCTTTTGAAACGACGCTTTGCGGCTTGCCGTAAAGCACGCCCAGGTCGGTCTTGCCGGTGTTGACGTCCACGCCGGCAGTCCTCATCATCTGGTCCACAAGGTATATTGCGCGCGTTGCATCCTCTGCATCAACCCTGTCCTTCAAAAGCAACCTAGCGCGGGCAGTCGCAAGCCTCACCAGGCCCTCAAGCTGCCTTGGCGTCACAGTTATCATGCCCTCCGACTCGACCTTTCTCATGTCCATGTAGTAGCTCCGCACGATGTCTATTGCCTCCTGCGTGAGCGTCGGCGCGCTCTGCTTTGCGTACGCTAGGTGTTTGCTAAATAGATCTATTTCTATGGCCGGCTTGGCTGCGTGTTCGACATCTCGGTGGATCTCCAAGATGTGGCTTGCGATGAGACTGTCTCTTTCCTTCTCCGGCGTGTCCCTGACAATGAATATCAGGTCGAACCTTGTTAGGAGCGGCACCGGCAAGTTCACATTTTCAGTGATGTTCTTGTAAGGGTCGTACTTGCCATACATCGGGTTTGCAGCCGATAGGATTGACGTTCTCGCGTTCAGCGTGGCGACAATGCCCCCCTTTGCAACCGAGCAGGTCTGCTGCTCCATCACTTCGTGGAGCGCCGACCTGTCTTCGGGTTTTATCTTGTCAAACTCGTCAATGCAAACCAGACCTTGATCGCCCAAAACTACGGCTCCTGCCTCGAGCATATAAATTCCTGATTTGTCGCGTATCACTGCTGCAGTAAGCCCCGCGGCTGTGGTTCCTCTGCCAGAAGTATAAAGGCCTCTCGGCGCAATCTTTGCGGCAAATTTTAGCATTTCGGATTTTGCCGTGCCGGGATCCCCGACCAAAAGCACGTTAATGTCGCCCCTTCTCGTTGAGCCATCCTCGAGCTTTTTAGAAACAGAACCCACGATCAAGAGCAGTATTGCCTCTTTGATCACTTCGTGACCATAAATGTGTGGTGCAAAAGAAGCGATCAATTTTTCGTAGGCGTCAGGCT
>DATEUD010000036.1:0-8518 GCA_035283265.1 Nitrososphaera sp. | reverse complement strand
TGCAACGTGAGCTAAATGCAGCTTGGTCAAATACCGTTAACAAAAGAATGAGTCGTGCAACAATGCATCCTCATATGAAATAAATACACTGTATGAGAATGCCAGCTGTTGCAGCCTAACATACTGTCGGTGCAGAACATTGCATGCGAGACGCTTGGCACGCTCGAGCAGATGTTCAGGTCTGACGGGTTTGAAATTGAGACGATCAACGCGAAGAGTGATCCCGTGCCTGCCAGCTCCAAGGGCTATGGCGCCATCGTCATTCTCGGCGGCCCCATGGCAGTCTATGACAATTTGCCATACCTCCAGCGCGAGCAGGACCTCATCAGCGACGCGATAAAGAATGACACTCCGGTCCTCGGCGTATGCCTCGGCTCGCAGCTCATCGCGCAAGCCGCCGGCGGGCGCGTCTTCAGAGGCACGAAGAAAGAGATAGGATGGCATTCTGTGTACGTGACGCCGGCCAGCAGCAACGACATTTTCAGGGGAGTCACCGACAAAACGATCAGGGTTTTCCAGTGGCACGGCGACACGTACGACCTGCCGGTGAACACAAAAATCCTCGCATACTCGGATATCTACCCGCAGGCGTTCAGGATAGGCTCGGCAGTCGGCATCCAGTTCCACCTTGAAGTCGACAGGCACCTCATTGAATCATGGATGCAGGAATACGGCGCCGAGGTAAGCGCAGAAAAGGTCAAGCCGGAGAGCATACTGCCGTCAGAGGGCGACCTTGAAGAATTGTTGGCAAGATGCAAGACGGTCTACAACAACTTTACCAGGATTTTGAAGTGAGTAGGTTTCGATTATCATCTTTCTACTGCGGTGTTCGTGCTGTCTGAACCTGTGAAAAGTAATGCACCACTCAAGGGCAATGCCTTGAAAACGGCATTTTGCTTTTTCGTAATGATAGTATCTGCACTTTTGCTTTTTCGTAATGATAGTTCTGCACAATTTCGCGTACATGCAAGCCATTTGCTGTCAGGCGGCACAACAATTCATAATTAAGAATTGAATGAATGTTCTGCTGAAATGAAGATGGACAAAAGATTGTATGTTTTCAGCTTGAGGTAACTATATAGGAAGCTGAACAAGCTTTTGTCTCAATATGGCCAATGAGAAGGTCCAAAAGATCTTTAATGATGTTTATTCGACCAAGGAAAAAGTAATCACCGAAGAGCTCGCTAAACAGGTTTTGGCAGAGTACGGAGTAAAGGTACCCAAGTACGCGCTTGCAAAAAGCGCGGACGAGGCCGGCAGGCAGGCGCAAGAGGTGGGCTTTCCACTTGTAGCAAAGATAGTGTCGCCTCAGATCCTGCACAAGACCGATGTCAAGGGAGTCAAAGTCGGCCTACAGAACGAGGCTGCTGTCAAGGAGACCTTCAACGACATGTACGGCAGGTTGAGCAAGCAGTACAACGTAAAGGGCGTGCTCCTTGAAAAAATGGCCGCTTCCGGCGGCATCGAGCTCATCGTGGGCCTCCAGAACGACTCGCAGTTCGGCCCGGTCATTATGGCCGGCATTGGCGGCATCTACACCGAAGTTTTCAAGGATGTGGCGTTCAGGGTTCTGCCGATAACAAAGGAAGACGCAATCGAAATGATTGAGGACCTGAAGGGCAACAAGATCCTCAAGGGCTTCCGCGGAATGGCGCCAGTCAACATGGACGTGCTTACAACGGCACTCGTCAACATCGGCAAGTTCGGGACCGAGATGGCGCCCTATTACGAAAGCATCGACTTTAACCCGGTCATATTTTACGAAAATGACTATGTCGTAGTTGACGCGAAAATCCTCCTGCGCGAAAAGCCTGATCTGGAGATCGTTTCAAAGGCCCAGCCAGACTCTGAATACATGGACCTGTTCTTTAACGCAAAGTCCATCGCGCTCATTGGCGCATCCCCGGAGCCTGGCAAGGTAGGCAACTCTGTCCTTGAGAGCATGGTAAAGCACGACTACAAGGGCAAGGTATATCCGGTGAACGCAAAAGGCTACCCGGAAATAATGGGCATCAAGGCGTACAAGAGCCTCGACGACATTTCCGAGAAAGTCGAGCTTGTCGTCGTGACGGTCGACCTGAGATTCGTGCCTGACCTGCTGAGGTCGGCAGCCAAGAAAGGGATACACAATTTCGTAGTAATTTCCGGCGGTGGCAAGGAGCTTGGAGGCGAGCGTGCCGCCATTGAAGCGCAGATGAAAGAGCTGTCAAAGCAATTGCGCATCAGGATCATCGGCCCCAACTGCATCGGCATGTTCAACGGCGAGAACCGCCTTGACTGCGCGTTCCAGGGGCACGCGAGGATGCTGCGCCCCAAGAATGGCAACGTCGCGTTTCTCTCGCAGAGCGGCACCGTCGGGATCGCGTTCATGGAAAGCGCGGACACGTTTGGCATGAGCAAAATGATATCATACGGCAACAGGTCGGACGTAGACGAAGCAGACATGATATGGTATTTGTCAGAGGACCCGCAGACAAAGGTCGTCGGCCTCTACGTCGAGGGATTTGGCGACGGCCGCAAGTTCATGAACACTGCAAAGAGAGTGATCAAGGACCGCAGCAAGCCAATAGTAGTTTTCAAGAACGGAAGGTCCACTAGGGGAGCCAAGCAGGCGGCGTCGCATACCGGTTCTCTTGGCGGCTCGTACGGAGTGGTCAAGGGCGCCCTCGACCAGGCGGGAATCATTTCAGTAGACAGCTATGAAGAGTTGACAGCAGCGCTCAAGGCGCTGACGTGGCAGCCAGTGCCAAAGGGAGGCCGGGTGGCGATGGTAACAAACGGCGCAGGGCCAATCATTGCCGCAATTGACCACTTTGAGAGGCTTGGACTGCAGGTGGCAGAGCTGACGGATCAGAGCAAGAAAACGCTCCAGGACCACTACCCGCCGACGTACGTAATCCAGAGCGGCAACCCCTGCGATATCACCGGCTCTGCAAACGCAGACGACTATAGGTTTGCAATACAGACGTTCATGGACGACCCGAACGTTGACATCGTCATGCCGTGGTTCGTCTTCCAGGACGACCCGCTCGAAGAAACGATCGTCGACGTGCTGGCGTCGTTCCAGAAGCAAAAGAAAAAGCCGATACTGATAGGTGCGATGGGCGGCCCTTTCACGAAAAAGATATCCGAGCGCATCGAAGACGCGAACGTCCCCGTCTATTTCTCTGTCACAGAATGGATCGCTGCGGCCGGCGCGATGGCAAAGTGGGCAAGGCTAATCGGCAGGAAGTAGTCCTTCTCCCCTTTTGATTTAAATTAGCTTTTGCAGCCACCTGCATCGTTGCAGGACCAAGCAGTCGAGACGCGCCGGGCTTTTGGATTTCTTTTCGTATGCGTATCGATAGCTGTTGGCGCCGCCTCTGTCCTGAGCGAAATTGCATACCTCTACAGCCTTCCGGTTTACTACTATGCAATAATCTGGATTGGCAGTTTTGGCGCGGTGTTTGGCGCCGGCGCAACCAAATTCCGTAGGGCCACGCCGGCAATCCGCGGCAGGATGAAAACAAGCGCCAGATGGTCTGCCGGGGCAAAGGCACTCAACGGCGTCTGCTGGGCAGGGCCGTTTGCCGCGATTGCGGCCTTTCCATTGCTCTACCAGTACCTTATCCTGCTCGGGATCGGGCTTGGCAACCTGTCGACTTGGTTGCTCATCAAAAAGTATAGCAATGCGGACAACCGCGAGCAGCTGATAGTAGCCATCATTTCGCTTGTCGCGATACCTGTTGCACTAGTCATCGACGGCTCGCTCTTTGCAACGCATCAGGACATCGCGGTGATGCTGTCAAGGATCTTGATCGCAGTTGCGTATGCGGCGGGGGGCGCGTTTGCGTTGTTAAGAAAAGCGGGCCCGGTGGGCTTCGATCCCACGACTTCCGGCTCTCTTCAATAGAATTTAGAAGGCAGGCGCTCTATCCATGCTGAGCTACGAGCCCGCTTGCGAAACTGTTGCTAGCAGTTTGCATGGTCAGCAGAAAGGCGACCTGATCCTTTATAAAATGTTTTGCGGCTCTTGCATTTGGGGCCGTAAGCAATTGTCGACCGCGCCTAACCTTTATCCTATTTTCTAAGAGGAAAGGATGTCAGTTATGCAATTATTAATGTAATATTCATAATAATAATTCAGAAATAGCATAAATCCCATACCAAGAAACTATAATAGCCGGCCGACGAATTTTACAGGTGTTATCATAAGTGAAGTTTAATGGCGGAAAATAGCAAAGATTCACAGGGGTTTGCACAGGAACAGATGAACAAGATGCTTAGCTTTTGGACCGATGTCATGAAGCTGCCGACGATCGGCCCGATGTACGCTTTTTCAAAGGATGTCAGCTCGTACGCCAGCGACTTTGTCAGTCTAGGAAAAATGATGGCCGAGCTCAAGACCAGCATGGACAGCTACTGGGCGCTTGTGAGCACCGCGTACGCCAAGGCGATGAAGGAAACGATGGAGCGAGCTCCAAAGCAGCTGCTTACAAAGGATGATTTTGAAAATTACAGGCGCGCAGCCATAGAGGCGTTTGAAGACGCGTTCACCGAGCTATTTGCGTCGCCGGAATTTTCTGCCGTCTACGGCAAGATGTTCAGCAGCCAGCTGGACGTGTCAAGGTCAATTCAGGGCATTGCGGAAAAGAACTCTAAGACGCTCAACCTCCCGACAAGGAGCGAGGTTGACGAGATCCTGAAGGACGTCGCCGAATTGAAAAGGAGCGTCCGCGATTTGAAAAGGAGCATGGAGATAAAAGATGACGGAGCAAGAACTACGACCTGACCAAAAGCAAGAAGTCCAGCCGCCCGGCGAGCCGCCAAAGGAACTAAAGCAGCCGTCGGTAGCTGACGAGGTAAAGGAAGCGTACCGCAAGCTGGACAAAGCGAGAGCAGTCCTGCACACTGCCGGCGACATAGAGGTCGGTCAGACTCCCCATGAAGTGCTTGCAGAGACTAGGGCGTACAGGCTTCTGCACTATCAGCAGATGGTCAGCAAGACTGCCAGAACGCCCATACTTGTCGTTTATGCGCTGATAAACCGATCATACATCCTTGACCTCCAGCATGACAAGAGCTGGGTCAAGAGCCTGCTGAGCCAGGGCTTTGACATCTACCTTGTAGACTGGAAGAATCCCACTGCTGCTGACAAGTACGTGTCGTTTGACGACTATGTCAATTGCTACATCGACGACTGCGTCAACGCGGTGCTGAAGAAGACCAAGGTCGACAAGCTCACGCTGCACGGCTACTGTATGGGCGGGACGATGTCCACGATGTATACCACACTCCACCAGGAAAAGGTTAGGAACCTCGCAGTCATTGCGCCTGTCGTGGACACCGAGAAGGACACGACCGTCATTGGCAATCTTGCAAAGCACATGGACGTGGACAAGATGGTGAATGTCATTGGGAATTTGCCCTGTGAGCAATTGTATGCGTGCTATTCTGCGCTCAAGCCGTTCAAGCAGGGCGTCAACAAGTATTTCAATCTAGTCCAGAATATTGACAACGACCAGTTTGTCGGCAATTTTTTGCGAATTGAAAAGTGGCTGTACGACACGCCTCCCATAGCCGGCGAAACGTTCAGGCAGTGGATCGGCGACATTTACCAGAAGAACCTGCTCGTGAAAAACGAGATGAAACTTGGCAATGAGCTCATCGACCTGTCGAAGATCAATGTGCCGCTGCTCAACATCATCGCAGACGAGGACCACCTCGTGTCGCCCCAATGCAGCGCGCCCCTCAACGACGTGGTGTCAAGCGCCGACAAGCGCCTCATGCGGTTCCACACCGGCCACGTAGGGCTCATCGCGAGCCTCTACTCGCAAAACAACGTGCTGCCAAAGGTCGGGCAATGGCTCAAGGCACGCTCGCAGTAGATAAGCCTACTCGACTTTATTCATAATTCCAAGACTCTTGGAGGAGTATGAACAACAAACTCTAGTTTGGATGTCCCAAATGCTTTCTAGCCTTTTACCGCAAAGGTGAATACGAGTGGCACTACGAAAGCGATCATCACGGGCGCGTGCACGAAGGCGCCGGCCTGACAGAGTCGAAAGGGTAGGCCGGCAACTACGTTTTAATATCCTGTTTTGTTTTCTCAATGCATGTTCCTATTTGGCGTCTTTGCAACGCACAGCCCGGAATCGTGCCCCCTGAACAACAAGCGGAGCAGGGACATTCTGATACAGATCGACGACAAGATCAAGTCGATAACCGAAAAGTTCCACGTCAAGAAAATCCACGGGTTCTACTTGTCTGTGCTTGAGCACCAGTGGGTGATCATTATCGAGGCCGAAAGTGCACACGAGATCGAGACCATGTGCATTGAAGCCGGCATTTCGGCTTTCAACACGGTAAAGATAGTACCGCTCAACAACTTTGACGAAGTGATGAAAAGGATCAGAAGCCAGTAGAGCTTCAGGCTGGCGAGCTCAACAATGCCAGATAGCGGGACTAGTGCAGTAACACTAGGTCTCGACTGTGGAATAGCGTTCATTGTCGTAATTGCAGCCATGTTGGATTCATTTAGGAGTTATTTTCCAATTACACCTTCTCACTTTCTTCGAATTGCAAGCAAGCTCCATGAAACGCAAGAGTTCTTGAGCCTTTAACCTAATTCCAATTCGACGGTCTATGCACGCGAAATTGTTGAGTATTCATCCCAAGATGAAAACGGAAGATATGCGGGATTAAGGGCCGCGCAGAGCCAATTTATGTTCTAGGTACCAGTTCCTATCGCAAATTTGTGTATCGCTTTGTCTACACATCGAGCCCACAGTACTTCTGTCCTTTTTGGTATTGGTACCATGGTACCATCAGAGTACTTTTTGGTACCATCAGAGTACTTTTTGGTACCAATACCATGGTACCATGGTACCATGATGGTACCGGTACCATGGTACCATGGTACCTTTTGGTACTGGTATCATGGTACCATGGTACCATGAAAAAGCCTGAAGATGACGGTGAAACCCTGTATTTCAGGTGAAGAATGAGTGAAAACAGGGTTTGGAGCTCATGAGATTCGCCAGAGTGAAAACCTGATTCTTCAGGTGAAAACCTGATTCTTCAGGTGAAAACCTGATTCTTCAGGTCTTTTCACTATCCCGGAACGGGTTTTCATGGTACCATGGTACCGTACTCTGGTACCATGGTACCATCATGGTACCAATACCAAAAAGGACAGAAGTACTGTGGGCTCGATGTGTAGACAAAGCGATACACAAATTTGCGATAGGAACTGGTACCTAGAACATAAATTGGCTCTGCGCGGCCCTGTAGGACGGAAAAAAGTCATATCTGTAGAGGTCAGAGCGCCCAAAGTCACACACTGGGAGTTTGCCCCGAACTTTCACGAATGTCCCATCTCTCACTTCGTCACCCCAAGTTAACATCAAGCCATCACCCGAATTTGCCAAGGGCTCAAAATATCCCCAAGAATTACCAGTGTCCTGAATATCAAACGATGATGCAGCATAACCTTGGACCATAGTTTAAATTACATAATCGGCATCAATTAGGCTTGCCTAACGGTTTTGCAAATGAGGAGAATCAGAGTTGGAATCGACGTAGGCGGCACGTTCACCAAGGCAGTCGCGATAGACATGGTGCAGGGCAAGATAATCGGCAAGGTCACGGTCCCCACGACTCACGCTTCAAGCGAGGGCGTCTCCAGCGGCATTGTCCAGGCGTTAAAGTCGCTTATGGAAAAATACGAGATCCAAAATGCCGAAATCGAATTAATATCGCACAGCACCACGCAGGCGGTCAACGCGCTGCTTGAAGGCGACACTGCCAAGGTCGGCATCATCGGCATGGGAGTCGGCCTTGAAAAATCGAACGTCATCAAGCGCACAAACGTCAAGGACGTCAAGCTTGCGCCCAATAAATATTTGCACACCTGCTATCGGTTCCTTGACACTTCAAAGTACCTAGATGACAGGGACGTGGGGCAGGCAATAGGCGAGCTCAAGGAGGAAGGTGCCGAAGTGATCGTCGTGAGCGAGGCGTTTGGGGTGGACGACCCGAGCAATGAAAAATTTGTTATGGAAAAGTCAGACATCCCCGCGACTGCAGGCCACGAGTTGACCGGCATTTATGGCCTTGAAATAAGGACCCTTACTGCTGCCATAAACGCCGGCATCCTGCCCAAGGCAACCAGCACGGCCAAGTTTGTCGAGTCTGCCGTGCGGAATGAAAAGATTTCCGCGCCAGTCCTAATAATGAAGGGCGACGGCGGCGTGACCGACATGGGTACGTTCCAGAGCAAGCCCATAATCACGGTGCTGTCCGGGCCGGCGGCAAGCGTGGCAGGCGCGCTCTTGCACCTGCGCGTCATTGACGGCGTGTTTATCGAAGTCGGCGGCACCTCGACTAACGTCTGCGTGATAAAGGACGGCAGGCCGGAGGTCCGCTACGTCACCATAATGCAGCATCCGACCTGCATACGGTCGCTTGACGTCAGGGTCGCCGGAGTCGCCGGCGGGTCGCTTGTCCGGTGGTCAGGCAGAAAGATAACCGACGTGGG
>DATEUD010000035.1:0-6425 GCA_035283265.1 Nitrososphaera sp. | reverse complement strand
ATCAAGGTCAAGACAAAACCAAAAGCAAAACTAAGCATATTTCTCAGAATAAGAAATGCACTAGGTAGCAAAAAATAACCAATCTAACCCCCCTTAAAAAAATATGCGTGCCAGCAGTAACCCTCCTTCTGTTCTAGGCGGGATTCCGCTGAGCAGCCAACCTGAGCAGTTGCAGGGACTTGAGCTCTGTTTGGCCTTGCTCCACCCGGGTCGGCAGTTTCATTCCAGTATCAAGAACCTCAGGCTATTCGCCATCACCGTGTACCCTGACTGGATCTCTTGTCTGTTCCGTCGCCAGCTGTCTCCAACTAATCATCGCTGATTCGGGTGCCTGCAGTGAGGGAGGAGTTTCCTCTCTTTCGAGTGACCCGCCCACTGGCTCGCAAGCAGTATTTGCGGCATTGATATTAAAACCTAGGGTATGTTTGATAGAGACGTTGATTGTCCTGCAAGCCTTGGCTGGCAATACTATTCCGGAAACGAACACTGCGAGGACAGTCATTGGAAGGTATGAGGCTATGTCAAAAGTGGCTAACTGCAGAAGATATTGAAATTCCGCCTCGGAGTTACCAGAACATCAAAAAAGGAAAGAAAAAGGCAGGTTTACTGCCTTACGAACTGTTGCGTCTGCTGCGCAAAGAACGATGTCCACGCCTTTGAGACGTTGGTGGAAAAGTCAGTCATTGCATCGACTGTCCTATTGTAGATCTTCAGGTTCTCCCTTGCCGCGTCCAGTGCGTTGATTGTCAGCTGGTTGTTGATGCCAACAGACCTTATTGCGTTGTTTGTCATTTCATTTGACTGCCTTGCGAACAGGTCTCCATATGGCACTGCTGGTACATTCAAGCTGCTTGCAAACTGCTTCTGCGCTGCAAATGCAGTCTGGATCATGTTCTTGCTTGTCTGGATGTAGTCCAGCTGGAGGTTAGAAATTGACTGTGAATACTGTGGCTGAACCTTTGCAAATTCATCTACTGTCCTGATGAGGTTGTCCCTCATTGTGTCGTATACGTCGCTTGCTCTTACTTCGTCTTTTGCTGGTGATTTCGTGTCGACCATTTTACTTACCATTTAATGGTAATCACTGGTGGTATATAAATATTGGTCAATATCGGTGTTGATTACCGTGTATTGGTATTGAAAGCCAGGTACTGGCTAGCCAACCTGCTGCCTCTTTTTCTCTGTCTTTTTTTCTGAGTCAAACCTCTCAAGCTGGTACGTGTTCATGTCCGCAAACTTGATCCCCTCTGCCAGAGCAGGGTGGACCCGTCTGATTTCGCTGTACATCTTTTGGCAGGCCTTGCGGTAGTCGGGGTGGCCCTGCGGCGTCGTGCGCAGCTCGATCATGTGGCACGCCTCGCGCAGGTTCATCTTTGCAAAATACGGATACCTGTAAGCAAAGTTGACGACGTATTGCGCTTCTTCCGGCATTGCTTTTGCCATTCTTTCGTAGGCCTGCTTTGACAGGTCCATACAGTCTCTGAACTCCTTGTCAAGCCCGGCGTCAGTCAACTCCTGCGGCAGGTCGTAGCCATGCCTTGTAGACAGCAGTTGCCGCTCCATGGTTAGGACCCTGTGCCTGTGCAGGTCGCGGAACATGCCAAAATTGGTAAACAATTCAAAAGTGTAGTCTACCATTTCAAACGCCCTGCCCGGCTTGTGCCGCCGGTTCGCGCGGAATTCCGTGTATGTCCGGATGACCCTGTGCCGCCCTTCACTCGGCATCGACTTGACATAGTTTGTTATCCTGTGGAGCGACTGGCCTTGGGCCTGGTCGTACAGGATTGCGGAAGCGACTTTTACTTCTGCCTGGAAATTGTCCTCAAAATCGAGCAGCCTCACGAGTTCCGGGCTGTCCTCAGGTGGGACTCCTGACAAGTAGCCTCTAGCAAGCCCGCTGACCGCGCTTTCAGTTTTTGCAACGTATTCCTGCAGCGCCTGCCCGTAACTATCGTTTGCGCGCCTGACAAAAGAGGGAACAACAGCGTTCAGCTCGCTGAACAGCTGGCCGGCGATAGATCTGATCTCCTTTAGCTTCGACCCGTACATCAGCGTCAGCAAATACTCAAACGCCCTACCGTTGCCGGTGATGCCGACGTTTGTCATCGCGGACGCAGGCAAAAGACCGCGCAGGATGTCAAATGCCTTGGCCTTTATCGTTACGTTGTAGATCCGGTCTGCCGCTTTGACGTCCTTATCCGATTTTAGCTGACCAAACGGTGCTTCCTTCTCCAAATCCGAGTCAAAGAAGCTGAACCGGTCTATTGGCTCCTTTTCCTTCAAGAACGATTGCAACTGCGGGATGCACCTGCTGTAAGTGTCAAACGAGCAGTCGCACGCTTCGATGTACCCGTCTGCGTAAGGCGACGCCATGATTCCCTCTTCCCTGCAATAGCGGTAGTAGCCGCCGGCCTTCTGGTCAAAAGCCACGTAGCGGGACGACTTTTCAAGATATGAGAGGCCAATCCTGCGGTCCTCGATCTTTTTTGCAGCAATGTTGGAAATGCTCTCAACTGCGACCTGGGCTTCGCCCAGCTCGGCCACCGAGTCGTCGCCGTACTCGAGGAGGACACGCCTGTAGAATTCCTCGCCCCTGTTCGGATTCTTTGCAAACTCGTCGAGGAACACCCTGCGCATGGTCTTGTTTGTTCGGGAGTAGCGCGACATGAGCGCCCCCCTGTCAACCTGCTTGGGGGTAATTATCGCAAAAACACCGCTGTCGGCATTTGAGAAGTGGCCCTTCAGCTCGGCTTTTTCCTCGTCGGTAAAGCTCTCCCGAAAGACCTTGCTGTCAAACAATACTAGTAAGCCGGAGGGACGCTTAATAAAAAGTTGTGCCGCGAATAGCAAAATGCTCTTACCTAATAATTCAACTATTTTGACACCGTTATCATTATACCATCTTGCTCAACGATTTTGCATGAGCGAAGAAAAGCTCGGATTTGTAGGCAAGCAGGTCAAGGACATCTATGGTACTTACATCGGAAAGGTAGTCGGTATAATAACCGAGATTGACGGCGAGATCGAGACCGTCGGGGTTGATTGCGGCTCTGGCGGCTTGAAGCAGCTGCCGTACGAGCAACTTGTGATCCAGGGTGATTATGTTTTCTTTATTCCGAAATGGAGACTGGACGCGCAGAGGCTGCTGAGGCAGAAATCATTGACATTAAAGAGGATAAAGGCTCTTCAGGACATTGTAGCTGAAAATGACTCTATGAAAGAAGACGCAGAGCTGGTTTCCCTCAAATACGAGAAGAAGCTCCTCGAGATTGAAGGGGGCGAAAAGCAGGTCGACGACAGGCTGAACGCACGCCTGACAGAGCTCGACGCAGAGGCCAGGAACATCAAGGCCGTGCTATTTGACGCCAAACTGCAGTTCAGGAGCAACGAGATGAAGGAAGAGACTTACCAGCAGATCAAGGTCCAGATTGACGAGCTTTTAGAGCACATCAACAACGAAAGGACAGAGATCAGCAATGTAAGAGCAA
This sequence comes from Nitrososphaera sp., assembly GCA_035283265.1. GTDB lineage: Archaea > Thermoproteota > Nitrososphaeria > Nitrososphaerales > Nitrososphaeraceae > Nitrososphaera. The sequence goes on along the minus strand of DATEUD010000035.1, from coordinate 2,937 downwards.
AGATTGCCACCAACACGCTGGAAAACATTTCCGCAGCGACTGCCGATGCAGCAGCTCCGGCAAAGGAAGAATCTCCAGCTTCCGAGCCCGCTCAAAGCCAGCCTGCTGAAGTGGCTCCAGTCCAGCAAGTTGCCGCTACTAGCGAAGAAGAAAAGGCCCCCGCGGTGTCTGCCAACGGAGCAGAACAAGGCGCAGAACAATCTGAGACAGGCTGGCTGAACCAGGTAATCACAAAATAGATTTTTGCAAGACCGGAGCGCGTCCGGTCACTTATTTGTTCTTTAAAAATTTTAGAGGGGACCAGCTTTAACGTTCCTTGATGGTCGTCTGGAGCAGCTTGGCAATATCGCTACGCATCTTTAGGAAGTTCAGGCCCTTTGAGGTTGTCTTGCACGTCTGCGTCCCTTCCACGTATTCGAGCAGGCTGTTTTCGATCAGTACAGACAGGTATTCCCTCAGCTGCGCGTAGCTCAGGAAGGGCTTGTACATGACTTTTGTTTTTGTAGCTCCGCCATTTGCTGCCTCGAGGATCATTGCATGTATTTCTGTTCTATTTCTGTACTTCAAACAACGATATCATTGATTTTTCCCATTTTCAATATATCGACAGACTCTCTTTATTAACAAAATTATCAAGTCTGTCTAGATATTGTATTGGCGGGTAAGAATGGTACAAATGCTTAAAGACCAGTTTTCGTGTTCCCATAATGTTTGTCGGGCCCTTCAAAGCTATATGAGGAATGCGGCAAGATCAAGGTGAGCGTCAGGCCGGGAAGGCGGCTTGAAAAAGTTTCAAAAGAGGCCCTTGCAGAGCCAGAAAAATTCTGGGCAGGGCAGGCCAGAAACCTTGTGTGGAGCAAAGAGTGGGACCGCGTCCTTGACTGGAAGCCACCTTTTGCAAAGTGGTTCGTCGGGGGCCAGCTCAACGCGTCCGTCAACTGCCTTGACAGGCATTTAAAGACCGACGCGAAAAACAAGGCCGCGATAATCTGGGAGAGCGAAAGCCGGGAGACAAGGACCCTTTCCTATTTCCAGCTATACCGACAGGTGAACAAGTTTGCTAACGTCCTCAAAAAGCTCGGCGTTGGCAAGGGTGACCGCGTCACGATATACATGCCGATGGTGCCAGAGCTGCCGATTGCCATGCTTGCCTGCTCAAGGATAGGCGTAGTCCATTCGGTGGTGTTTTCAGGGTTTTCTGCGCAGGCTCTAATGGACAGGGTGAACGACGCGCAGTCTAAAATAATCATTACCGCGGACGGCGGCGTAAGGAAGGGCAAGCTGGTCGAGCTGAAAAAAGTGGTGGATGAGTCGCTGCCCGCCCTGCCGTCGGTGGAGCACGTAATAGTGCTAAAGCGCGCCGGCAATGAAATCATGATGGGCCCGAAGGACCTCTGGTGGCACGAGATTGTTGAAAGCGCCAAAACCTATTGCCCACCAGAGCAGGTCGAAAGCACCCATCCTCTCTACGTCCTATACACGTCGGGGACCACGGGCAAGCCCAAGGGGGTAATGCACGGCACCGGCGGCTATCTCACCCATCTCTATGCGACTGCAAAGTGGGTCTTTGATTTCAAGCAGCAAGACATTTTTTTCTGCACCGCCGACATTGGCTGGGTGACCGGGCACAGCTACATCGTTTACGCGCCGCTGATGCACGGCGTGACGGAAATAATGTACGAAGGCGCGCCGGACTTCCCAAAGCCCGACCGGTACTGGGCAATAGTGGAGAAGCACGGCGCTACCATCCTGTACACGACGCCGACCGCGCTGCGCATGTACATGAAGTACGGCGACACAATCCCAAACTCGTTTGACTTGTCCTCACTCCGGCTACTCGGTACAGTCGGCGAGCCCATCAACCCGGAAGTCTGGATGTGGTACTTCAAGACAATCGGCAAGGAGGGCTGCCCTATAGTCGACACATGGTGGCAGACAGAGACGGGCGGGATAATGCTCAGCATGTGCACCGGCATCGAGACGATTGCAATGAAGCCCGGCTCGGCGACCTTCCCGGTGCCCGGGATCGACGCAGCAGTAGTCGACGAAACCGGCAGGCCCGTGCCGCCGGGGACAAAGGGCTACCTCGTGGTGCGCAGCCCTTGGCCCGGGATGCTCCTGACGCTCTGGGGCGACGACGAAAAATACAGGGAGGTGTACTGGAACAAGTTCGCCGGCACGTACTACCCCGGGGACTATGCGCTCGTTGATCAGGACGGCTATCTGTGGCTCCTTGGCAGGGCTGACGACGTGCTCAAGGTTGCCGGCCACCGGCTGGGCACGATGGAGCTGGAAAGCGCCTTTGTCTCTCACAAGGCAATCGCTGAAGCGGCCGTGGTTGGCAAGCCCGACGCCACAAAGGGCGAGTCGATAATCGCGTTTCTGGTGCCGAGGGAAGGGTATGCACAATCTGACAGTTTGCGCAAGGAAGTGGTGGACCACATCAGAAGCACTGTTGGGCCCATAGCCACTCCAGACGAAGTGTATTTCGTGAGCAAACTGCCAAAGACACGGAGCGGCAAGATAATGCGGCGGCTACTGAAATCGATTGCAAGTGGAGAAAAGATCGGCGACATTACCACGCTTGAAGACGGCGCCGCGATTGATGAAGTAAAACAGGCCTACGAAGACCTGAAACGGGCTGTTAGTTCCTAGAACTTCCAAGTACCCATGTATGACGGCGTGATCTCAAGCACGCAGGAATCCGGGCCCATCTCTAGCACCATTCTTGCGGCCTTACTGCGGAGGGTTCCGAGGTATTTTTTCACGTTTAGTCTGGTCACTTCAACGCCGTAGGCCGGCCTGTCAACCACTTTTGCAGTGGCCCTGCCCCTGACCCCGCGCGTTGGGCCGCCTTTCGGGCTTTCGTCCACGAGGAAGTAGACGGCCGGGTTTTTGGCGAGCGCCCTTGCCTTTGCGTTCTCTCTGTCAGTCGCG
>DATEUD010000034.1:0-10922 GCA_035283265.1 Nitrososphaera sp. | reverse complement strand
GTACCAATTCCTGGCATCACAAAATAACAGGTTCAGGAAATTGTTAATCAGGTACGAGAAGAAATCAGAGAACTACCTTGGACTGGTGCAGCTGGCATGCTGCATCATTGTCTACAGGAGGTTAATTTTGGGATAGGCTCTTAGTCCCTGCCGGCCCTTGAATTGTGCTTGCTGCACGGTTTATTACACGCAAGCGCAGGCTTGAAAAGATAAAATCCGTCTTTAGTCGGATAGGCAGAAATCCGGCTTCCAAGATAGATCAGTAGAACCCTACTTGTACCTAGTTTGTGAAGAGTTCACTAGCTGGAACACATAAGGGCTTGGCGGGCGGGGAAGTCGATTCTGCTTGGTTCCACCCGCAGCAGTTCTTACGAAAAACCTAACAAAGTGAAGTTTATCGTCAAGTCACTAGGAATATCTAATTTCCCAAGCAGCTAGAAAAATCGGCAGCCTTCTTGATATCAGCGTGTATCTCAAAATGCATTACTCGCAGCATGTTCAATATTCAATGACCGGTATTGTATTTATGAAATCAGTCCGGGCTGTATGCCAACTTTGACATGTGCTTGGCGTTCTTGAGCGCCCTATCGTACTCCTGTTCGCTCAGAATGTTTTCCCGAGTGTAGAGGCTCCCGAACTTCTTGCCGTCATCAGCGAAAATGCCGACAATGACTCCACGGTCAAGATTCTGTGCTGATTTTAGCATCGACGTCATTACTGACCCCGACGACGGGCCCACGAGCATGCTCTCCTTTTCCACAAGCTGTCTCACTGCGTCAAACGAGTCCTTGTTGGTAGCAGTCATCCATTCGTCGACTACTTTCTCGCGACGTTTGAACAGGTCAGGCATAGAAGATTCTTCAAAATTTCGCAAGCCCTGCAAAAGGTGGTTCTTTTGAGCCTGAATTGCCACGATGTGGACGTTTTTGTTCTTCTCCTTCAGAAACGCCGCAGTGCCGGTTATCGTACCTCCGGTTCCGCAGCCTGTCAGAAAATGCGTTACTGTGCCGTCTGTCTGCTTCCAGATTTCCGGACCGGTGCTTTCATAGTGGGCAAGGAAATTGGCGTCATTTTCGTACTGATTTGGCATGTAGTATATGTCTGGCCGCGGCTTTGAAATGGCCTTTGCGAGTGCGATGCTCTGGTCAGTGCCGGTGCCTACGCGGGGGCATAGGTCGTCAGACGTTTCGTGGAGCGTCGCCCCCAGGTAACGTAAAATGTCCTTTGTCTCTTCGCTCACCTTTTCAGGGATTACGATTTCCACCTTGTAGCCAAGCGCCGACGCAATGCCTGTTAGGGCAATGCCGGTGTTGCCTGACGTCGGCTCGATAATGATGCTCTTGTACTTTTTCAGTATCCCCTTCTTTTCTGCATCCTTTATCATCCAGTATGCAGCCCTGTCCTTGACAGAGCCAAACGGGTTGTGCCATTCTAATTTAGCGAAAAACTTGACGTTTTTTGTCGAAAACGATTTCAGTTCCAATAGCGGCGTATGCCCGATCCGTTCCACGATGTCAGGTCTTGCAACTGCTGTCATTCTATTTCGCCTTCTTTATCACAAATTCAAGATCCTTATCGGCCTTGTTCAGCGACAAGAGCTGGTGCCCGTTGCGGCTGACCCACCTTGAAATGTCCTCTTCGGACTCAGGGTCGTCCGCGACTACCTTAAGAGTGTCGCCTATCTTGAGCCGCTCAATCTCCATTTTTGTCCTGAACACCGGTTCCGGGCAGTAAAGCCCCCTCACATCAATCGACTTTGTTGCAGATGCACTCATGTCAATGAATGCAGTAAAATTACAGCAACATAATATTAAATGTTAGGGATTTGCCAAGACAAAGGTTCGACAGGCCTGCTGACGACAGAGATTGTTTCTAACCAAGGCGCGTTTTAACTACTGCTTGTGAACCACACCACACCCCAAACTGATTCTTATCTGCCGTCGTTATTGCCTCCGTTCTTTAATCCAGGAAAAGAGCTCGGGGACATCGTGGTCATGGACCTTGCAATCATAATGTTTGTAGCAACTGTCATGATTGCAATTGCGCATAAGGTAAAGCAGCCGATGGTGATAGGCTACATCATCGCAGGCATGATAATCGGGCCCTACACCCCGCCGTTCCAGCTGGTCAGCAGCATAGAAACTGCCAACCTGCTTGCAGAGTTGGGAATAATCATGCTCCTGTTTGCGGTCGGGACGGAATTTCCGATAGCCAGACTCAGATCTGTTAGAAGGAAGGCGCTAGTTATTGCAATGTCCGAGGGTCTTGGCGCGTTTGCTATTGGCTACTTTGTAGGGCAGGCTCTGCCTGGCGCTGTTTGACGGCCTCTTTCTGGCTCTGTCAATATCAGTCACCAGCACCGTGATTGTGATGCGCGTGCTTGATGAGCTAGGGATGCTGAGGCATGAAGCGTCATACCTCCTCCTTGGCATTGCGGTAATTGAGGACATCATTATCATTTCCATGCTGGCCATATTGCAATCAGTTGCGGCTACAGGCAACCTGTCATTCGAAGAAATAGCAATTTCAATCGGCATTGTTCTGGCTTTCATTGGCGCTTCGCTGTTTATCGGATCAAAGACGATCCCAAGGTTAATTGACAAGATGGGCAAGACAAACCAGTATGACTTGATTCTGATAACGGTGCTAAGCGTCGCGTTTGGCCTGTCATTCATCGCGTTTTCCATTGGAATATCGGTAGCAACCGGCGCATTTTTTGCCGGCGTGCTCGTAGCCGAATCAAAAACGCAGGGCGTGGCCAAGATAATCACCACGCCGCTAAAGGACATGTTCGCAGCTCTATTTTTTGTCTCTGTCGGAGCGCTCATGGACATCAAGCAGCTGCCGACGTTCATAGTGCCTGCTCTTATCCTCATTGCAACATCGTTTGGAGCAAAATTCGGGACGGTGTTCCTTTCTTCAAGACTGCAGGGGTCCAGCAGAAAGAATTCGATGAGGACAGGCTTTGGCCTGTCCGCTTCTGGCGGCGAGCTGGCGCTCGTGACTGCAAAGGGAGGTGCGGACGTTGGAGCAACAAGCGCACATATCCTTCCAATGGTGGGAGCGATGACGATAATCACCACGTTCCTGTCCCCATACGTAATCAAGATAGGACGGCGGATCAGCAACATGGTAATTCGAGAAGACAAGGGATACGACGAGAATGATCCAAACGCGTATAAATAGATGCTGCTATCGGAAAAGGTCTAGACTCTTCGATCTATGCAAGGATCTGGCAGAAGATTTTTCCGCTTTCTCAAACTTGTATCCGCGTATTATTGCAGCCGGCACGCCCTCTGCTTTGCCCATGACAAGCTCTGCGGCAGAGGCTATTTCGTCTGCAACCGCGATCTCGCTCACCCTCATCTTCCTGCCGTACATGTCCCGCGACCCGATGTAGCTTCTGATCGGACTTATGCCGGCGACTCCTATCGCAACGTTCGTCTGGCCGTTCCTGAATGGCCGGCCAAACGTGTCTGTGATGATGACTGCGATTTCTTTTCCTTCTATTTTCTTTACCGCGTCTTTGAGCCTGCTCGACGATTTATCAGGGTCGACTGGAAGGAGTACCGCCGCATCGCCATGCACGTTACTCTGGTCGACGCCGGCATTGGCGCACACAAGGCCGTGTTTTGTTTCTGAAACGATAATGCCTTTTTGCGCACGCAGGATCTGCGTCGATTCTTTCAGTATAAGCTCCATGATGCGCGGATCCTTGCAGTGCTCTTTTGCCATTTTAATAGCCTTGCTTGACGGCCTGACTTCGGCAAGATCCACAATGCGCCCTTCTGCCTTTGACACGATCTTGTGCGCGACGACAAGCACGTCCCCGTCCTGGATCTCTATGTGATTCTGCCTGATCGCACCAAGGATTATGGCATCAAGCTCGTCATGCGGCTTGACATCGGCAGAAATCCTTACGGGGATTACCTGTATCAACAAAAGTATTGAAGAATGGGTGTTAAAAAACGGGTCGGTCTAATGCCTTCTGCTTGCCCCGTTTATCAGCGCGGCTTCACCGAAATTTTTTTTTAACAGATGCAAAAGAAGGGTAAGGTCGCGCTTGTCGATAGTTTCATCGGCCTTCTCCCTTACAACATCAACAGGACAGAACCCTACTGTGAACCCTGCTAGCGCAAACAGCTTTAGGTCGTTGGCCCCGTCCACGACAACCACAATGTCTTCTTTTCTGATGCCCCATTCCTTTATCGAGTCCCTTACGGCGGCTGCCTTGTCAGAAGTGACGTGCATTGTCACGCCGTCAAGCTTGTTACTCTTGAACACCAGTTCGTTTGAGAATATCCTATCAATGCCAAGCTCGTCCTTGAGCCTGTCGGTGATTATCGTAAAGCCGCCGGACACTGCAATCATTTTCCACCCTGCCTTTTTCAGCGCAGAGCACAGCTCTTTTGCGCCCGGCATTATCGGCAGGCTTTCGCCAATATTTTTGGCTTCCTCGTAGCTTATGCCGCGCAGCGCCTGCACACGGCGCCTGAGCCCTTCTTCCCAGTTGATGTCGCCCCTGATGCCGGCGTTCGTGATGTCCCAGATCTCCTTCTCTTTTTTTGGGCCCATCACCTGTGCCAAAACTGGGAGGTACTCGGCATTGAGCAGAACGCCCTCTACGTCAAAAATAACCAGCATGCTGCGCTTATGCAAAGCATTTTCCCCTCTGTATATTAAGCTTCTCCACGTTTGTTCTACCATCAAGAGTGAGCTCGCAGCGTCTGTTGCTTCTTGTTGTCAAGATAGTCCGTCAGCAGTACTTTATCGATGTCGACAGGGTTGATGTAGTAGGATCTCCCCTTCACGTACTTCTCCATTTCGTTCACGTAGCCAAGGAGCGAATCCTCTTCGCTTATCATTATCGTGTCAATGTCGATGTTCATAGAGTGGCATTTCTTTGCCTCCACTATCGTGCGCTCACCGATGTACTGGTCGACCTGTCTGTAGCGATAGCACAGGTAGACTAGCTCACCCGATGCAACGTCGAGACTCAGACTGTTCTCCTGCTTTACCGTGTCAAGCGTCTGTTTGTCCGGGGTGTAAAAGTGAGAGTAGGGCCTCTGCGAGAGTATCTTGTCTTGCTCGCTCTTGTCGTCGATAAAGCAGGCGCTCGGGTGGCCGTCCGTGACGAGCACGATCCGCTTGTTAAGCGCGCCGTCCTTTTGCAGCATCTTGCTTGCCAGCCGAAACGCCGCCTGGTAGTTGGTGTAGTGCAAAAAGTCAGAGCCAGGCTCAAACGTCTTCAGGTACGGGATGTCGTTTGGCACGACCTTGGACGCCAGCGCGCCAAAGCCCACGATGTAGACAGAGTCTGATGGGAAGAACTTTTTGTTCAAGAGATAAAGACTCCAAAGCGCCCTCTTTGCGGCTTCTATCCTGCTTATGTCGCCATACATTGACGAGTAGCGCATTGTGGAGCTCAGGTCGATGCAGTAGACAACCGCGACGCGGACATCCTGCATCGTTTCATACTCTTCAAAATCTTCGACGTCGATCTGCAAGGGCAATTTTAATTCGCCTCCGTCCTTAGACACGCGCTGGATGGTGTTGAGCAATGTTTTTGGCACGTTGAGTAGTCTGATGTCGTCGCCCGGCTCGTACTTTTTGCTCGTATCGAGCACGAGCGAACCGCTCCCGAGGTCCTGAGTTTCGTGCATGCCGTACTCGCCGGCCTTGAGCGCCTTCATCACGTCGCTCAGTATCTTGGTCCCTATCGTGTTAAAGCCCTTGGCGCTGAGCCACTTGGGCGAGTCCTTCAGGTAGCCTCTGTTTATAAGCTGCCTTACCAAGGGCATGCCGGAATCGTTGCCGGTGTCGCCTCCTGATCCCGATTGTGAACTTGACTGCTGGTTGTCTTGCGGCTCCTGCTGCTCTGACATTGACGACATCGCTCCTCGCAAGGCCTGCTCGAGCTCTTGCAGGCTGGGCGTCTTTTCCCTCAATGCTTCACGCCCTATAGCTTTTAGCAGCTTGTCAAGCAGGTCGCGCGAGAGCTCGCGCTCGTCTTGGCTCTCATGCTTTTTCTCCTCCCCCTCTTTGTCTAGCGGAAAATACACGAATTTCTTGCTGCCGGGTGCGCTACTGGAGGAGGCCATAGCTGTTGTCCTTTCTGTCCAATAGCGGCGGCTGTGTATTGCGTAGTCCCTCGAGTACGACCTCGGTGACTGAAGCATTGAACTCGCCGTCCAGGTCTTGACTCAATGAAATGTTGTCAGTCCTGATGCCAAGCTGCTTTGCCCTTTCGACCAGCTGCTTTTGCTCGTCCTTTACAGTCGCAATAGTTTCATTCACTGCCTGCTTTAGTCCGGGGAACTTGCTCAGCTGCGATTCATAGTCCGGACTTTTTCCGCCGCCAACCAGCGTCTGCGACACTTGGAACGCCTTGTTCTTTGCAAAGTCGTTCTTGACCTTTATCAGCTGCTCCGGCTGCAACTTTTGTATGTATTCAAGCGCCACTTCCTTGAGCGCGCCTTCGATTATCGCGTCAAGGATTTTCTTCCTGTTTTCGCGCGTGTCCTCCATTTCCGCAAGCTCGAATTTAGACGACTGGTGGATGCAGTGTATGTCGCAAAAGCGCGGGATGGCCTTTACGCCGTATGCGATAGAGCGCGTGCGCTCGGCTTCTCCCACCATCATCTCCATCGAGTGCACCGACATCCTGACGCTCACGCCCTTGTCGTGGTTGACATCGTGGTGGGCACGGGCCATCTGTGTTATCTTGGCTATCGTCCTTACCATAAAGGCTGGCAGCATGACGTTCCTGGCGTTAGCAATCCTTGACTCTTGCACGATTATTAGCATCTCGTCCTCCACCGTTCTTGGGTAGTGGGTGTCGACGTGGCTCCTCAGCCTGTCAAACAGCGGCTCGATTATCTTGCCCGAGTGTGTATAGTCGATCGGGTTCGCGGTCGCGATTATCTTGACGTCTGGCCTGAACACTGCGGGATAAGCGCCCGTGGTGAACTTGCCTTCCTGAAGCACGCTCAGGAGCGACACCTGCTTGCGCGGGTCGAGGACCGGCAGTTCGTCGATGCACAGGATGCCGTGCCTTGCCTGCAATAATTGCCCGGCTGAATACGACTCCATGCGGTATAGCTCTACCCCCTTCTTTGCAATCTTGATCGCGTCGATCTGCCCCACCAGGTCCTTGACTGAGATGTCCGGCGTCGACAGGATGTACTTGTACCTGTCCGCGCCGCCTATCCAGTCGATCTTTGTCTCCAACTTGTTTGCCTTGATTATCTCTTCGCATTCCGGTGACACGGTGAACTCGGGCTGGGTGCGCACGACTTCAGAATCTGACAAAAGCGCGGCCAGCTGATCTTCAGGGATTGTGGTAGGGATGTCGTTTGTTACAGTCCCTCTCACCACGGGAATGCGCGACAGGAGGCTCCCGGCAATCGCCTCCGCGATTTTTGTCTTTGCTTGTCCTATCTGGCCCACGAGCAACAAATCGTGCCCCGACAGGATCGCCCTGTTGATTGCAGGAATAACATCGTCGTCGTAGCCGATAATGCCTGGGTACGGTTGCTCGCCCTTTTTCAGCTTCGCTATAAGGTTGCCGCGCATCTGCTCTTCGACCGTGACATGCTTGTAGTTTATCTTGAGCAGATCGCCGAGCGTCTTTACCTCCTTGTAGTCTTCAGGGACGCCGGGCATGACTTCAGAGTACTTTGGCTTTGCACCGTAAGAGCGGTGGACTGTTTCCTCTATTTTCGCGCTCATGTTGAGATGGAAATGTCGTGGTCCTGTCACAAATTTAAAGATTGATGGAAGCTACAGTAGATAAGTTTAAAGCTCTCGCTTGTGGCGAGAACCTCAACCCTCACTACAGGTGGTTACGCCATTTTCACTGAAATCGTCAAAGAATCAAAACTCCGCAAATTTACCGCGAGACCCTTCGCCCTCGCTTACATGTGTAAAACGTCTAGAGTAGAATTGACAGCATCATGATGCCTATCAGCCAAGTCTCGATCCGCAGCCGCCGCAGAAATTCGTCCCAGTCGGACTCTGAGTACCACATTTTTGGCATTTGATCATCGATAATGAAGCACCGCAGCTGTTGCAGAATTTTCCTTCTCCGGTTGGTTTTCCGCACTGCGGACAGAGGGTTTGCTTACTCTCAATATTGCCCGTGAAGACTTGAGTATTCTCTGCTTTGTTTTGGATATCCCTTACCATTTTTCCAGCTTTGGCTGCAGCGACCTCAACACTCTCTCTCGGAGCGTCTTGCACGCACAGTCCCTCCTGATCATTCCAATCCATTTCACACACATATTTTCTGCATTTAGGGCATCTTTGAAAATGACCCTTGGCCTCATTCTGGGCTATTTCAAAAGCGGCTTCGTGTTCTTTATGCCATTCGGGAGTCATACCCCGGAATTTCTCAGCATACGCATTGGCTCCGTATCCGATGTTGTGCCCAATTCCTGAACCCAGCAGAGAGCTCCCAATAGAAGCTGCGCTTCCCAAGCCTCGGAAGAACCCTGCTTTCTTGTGTGACTTTGATTCTAGGAATGGCGTTTTGTACCCGTCGCCACAGACGTCGCAATTGAATGTAAACTTGAATCCCGCGTCATCACTGTTATCCACAAAGTTTCTTGTGAAAGGTTGCAATATGCTTCACCATTTGAGAGGCTTGCCACATTTTATACATTTCTCTAGGCCGGGCATTTGTTCAGTCTTGCATTTTGGATTTCCACATACCACTACCAGCCTGTTGTTGCAGAAAGCGCAATAGTCTTCCAAGAATGTCCTTTTCCCACAGCTTGGACAGGATATTTCCAGCAACAGGCCGCAACCGCTGCATGCTTTTGATCCTTTATTTATCGGATTTTGGCATTTCGGACACCTCAACGGGCCAACAGGGTTGACCTTTCCGCAGAATGGACATACCTTGGATTCGGGGGGATTCAGTTGATTACAATACCTGCAAGGGTGCTTAAATCCAGGCATAGAATGTAACCAAAACTCCTGTAGAAGAATCTTTTCCGCTAGCTCTCGGGAATACATGCATGTTTGAGCTAAAATTGTTTCTGTGTTTATAAGATTTTCTATCGGGAAATCAAGTTGTTGGAGAATGGGAATAATTGCAGCTCACTTTTTTTCCCATTTCGCATTATCATCAATGGTCGACTGATTAAATGATAGAAGTGCCAAAACATCTGACTTCCATTGCTCAGGAGAAGAATGAATAATCCTGCCAATGAAACGCTGGCGAAGGTCCCTGAGTGATGGGATCTTGCTAGCTGCGAAATTGTATCTGGCATACTTGGGATCGGTTCTTAGTGCTTCGTCAGAGAGAAAAATTGGCTCCCTTCGAAAGTTAATGTCTAGCATTAGCTCGTTCATCCTCGAAATCATGCTATCGACTTTTGCGTCCAACTCCTTCATCTTGCCGACGAGCTCGGCGTAATCCTTTCGCCCGACTATTCTGAAGAAATACGTCGCATTGCCACCTGTTGCAGTTGCAGAATCTTCGTCCGGTGGTATCCCATCGGTAGACACAGCATTATCCTTGGCGTTTGAAGAAGGGATTCGTGCTGCTTCTACAGAAATCGCATTCCCAAGTTGAGGATTCTTGCTGTCAATAGGAATTAATACCCAGAGATAGTTTCCGGTAAGATCATCCATCAAGCCTCTCTTTATTCCTATAGCGATTTTTTCTTGGCGCGCAATCGATTTCAAATATTGATAACCGCTCGAAATGGGTGTCTGCTCGAGCTTTTTCTCAAATGCCCTCCAAACCTCTGGCGAGACAGATTCAATATCAGATCTCCTTGCAGCCTTTCCGTCTTTCAAGAGTCGCGAGGCACTTCTTACGACAGATGGGTCCGCAGAGGGGACAAGATTCTTGATTAGAGATTGACCTTGAATATTCAGAGTGTTGATTGCGTCTGACAGATCTCTTGACGTACTGTCAAGTTCCCTTCCGATTTTGGAAATGACTAATCTTTCCCCAATCTCTGTTGTAATTGCAATCGAATAATCTTTGGCTTCTATCTGCGAGACGTTGCTATAATGAATCCTAATAGGTTCTCCTGTAGTTGGGATCAGCACTATCGACGTTTCGTATAGCCTGAGTTCACATTTTTCAAACTGTTTTGCTGCACTTGAAGCGTCAGCAAAAAACAAATCTCCCCAGACACCAGATTTCTTGATCGATTCGTTCATGAGCAAATATTTCAAAATCATTTCATTTCTTGCTTGGAATAAGTTGGAAACAAAATCTCCGAATTTGTATCCAAGGTTAGAAACAGAAAGTCTTTCGCGCGATGTAAGCGTCATGTCCAGCCTGTAGTCCACGGGCAAGATCTTGGTTATGTCGACTAATGACAAATGAATTGTCACACCGAATTTCGGCAAGATTGAGAGTCTCTCACCATCCAGGTTAATTTGTGCCTCTCCCTTAGCAAGTTCATTTCCTGCTTCATTGGAAAGGACGAAATCGCAAGAACACGATATCTTGCTTGCCATTGCTAATTTCAGTGAGCCTCTGCAACCCAACTACTTATTTCTTGTTTTTTGAATCATTGCTCAGTGTGATGGGAAGATCCAAGATCATGAAGGGTAGGATCTAATGAAGACGCGAGTCACGGAAGTATCGGCATCCATGGACCGCTTCTTATTCCCTTTATATACTCTGCCTAAAATTGTTGGAAGTTAGGGTAGATGGGTTTAAAGCTTGACCGCTTCATTTTTCAAAACCTCTTTACATCTGTTACTAAAGGAGAAAGCTCTTCATTTTCTTCTAACGTGCAGAAGCCTTTTCACGCGACTCCGATTTTATGGATACACTCCAAGAAAAGTTCTTGTAAATCTTCTTTTGGCTATCCTAAGGGCACTTTCTCCTCTGTCTGTTAAGCTATAGACTATGGTCTTGCCGTCTTTTTCTTCGCTGATAAATCCAGCTTTGC
>DATEUD010000033.1:0-5118 GCA_035283265.1 Nitrososphaera sp. | reverse complement strand
ATTTGGGGTTTCTTAGCGGGACTGGCACTAGGTGCTGTTGGTATAGCGATACTATAAGGACTGTCTAAACCCACTTGTCCTTATTGTAAGTTCAAAATTGACCGTGGTGTCGCTCAATGCCCTAACTGTCGAAACTGGTTGGAGTGGAAGAGAAGTTGACCGATTTTACGGCATTCAGCGCATCTATTCAGCAACTAATTGTTCGGACTAGAAAAGGTGTTGCGGTTCAATCTATCTTAGCCGCCATCTTTCTGTTTGTTTTTGCTTTTGGAACATCGACCACAACTAGTCAGGACGGAACAGTTACCGTTACTTCACTAGTTCCTGCCAACTGGGCAACTGGTATTTTTCTTTGGGCCATTCTTAGTCTGGTTGCTATGGGAATAAATCACTACCAAAAGCCATTCATAACGCCAGAAATAAAGAAGTTCAACTGTCATTTTTGCGGTGCGGAAATGGCAACATCTGAATTAAAGTGCCAAAATTGTCAGCGAATATCGAGATAGACCGCCAAAATGGGCGCACCTTTATAAGCCAATTCAGGATATAAACCTCTTAGTATTGAGTGACGGAAGAAAATTCTTCGAGAATGTCGTTTATGTAATACTTGCTCTTGTTTTTGCGTCCGCTGTTATTTGGCAATTTGCTCAGGTCAATCCGCTGTTTGCTTATGCTACGATTGGCGGAGGCGGTGTATTCTTGGCAATCGTTGCGAAAGCCAAAGGCGTTTTCGACAACGTAGATTTTAGCCTGAGCGACCTGACCGACATATTCAGACGCTAGAAACTTTATTACGACCGCAATCTATACCTTAGATACATCTTTTCTAACTGTATCGAAAACCTATAACCATGTGAGTTTAACGGTAAGCAATGATTTTATAGGCTGCAGATCTGAATAACCGCATCTTGAGTGAACAGGAACTTCCCCCGTGGCTGAGAGAACAGGTATCGCGATTACAGCAGCTCCAGCAGAACCTGCAGGCCATAATGATGCAAAAGCAGCAGCTGGAGGTTGAAACGGTAGAAACCGACAGGGCACTTGAAGAGCTGAAAAAGGCCGGCCCTGACGACGCGGTGTACAAGAACGCCGGCTCAGTGCTAATCAAGGCAAAGAAGGAAGAAGTAGTCAAGGAGCTGGAAGAAAAAAAAGAGCTGTCAAACACGCGCGTGATGGTTCTTGGCAAGCAGGAGACGAGGGTGAAGGAAAACCTGAAGGAAGTTGAAAATAAGATAAACGAAATGATTCGCGGCATGCAAGGGGGCTCGCCAGGCGGCCCAGCTGGTGGAGCAGGTCCCAAGGCAAAGGCCGAATAAGAAATTATAGGGTGGGCAGGCCAGATTTCTGCCATGCCTGCCAGAATAGTCGTCGACGAGAGAGAGAAGAACAGCGGCATCCCCGAGCTATTGAAAAATGCGGGTGCGGACATTGACTTTGCGCAATTAAAGGTAGGCGACTACCTCGTTTCCCCTGAAACAGCGGTAGAGCGAAAGACAATCCGCGACCTGATAAGCTCGATCTATGACGGCCGGCTTTTTATCCAGTGCTCTGATCTGGTAAAGCACTACCAAAAGCCGCTGCTGGTGGTGCAGGGCAACATTGCCGAGCTTGCGGAAATTCCTGAAGACGTGGAAGACCGGGACGTCAAGAAACTTGCAGAGAGGATGCCGCTTGCCTATGATGCCTTCGCGACTGTCGCGACAGAATTCAGAATTCCGATAATACACACTCCGTTGGCGGACCAGACGGCGCAGCTGCTGATGACGCTCGTAAACAAGAGCCTCCGGGAGGGAAAGGCAGCCGGGCCACTACTGAGAAAGATCAAGAAGGAAAACCCAGTCTACATTCAACAGTTGTCCGTGCTCTCGTCGGTGCCGGGAGTGGGGGAAAAGCTTGCTGCAAGGATGCTGAAGAAATTCCATACGCCCAAGAGAGCTCTCAACGCCTCGGCTGCAGAACTTGCGACCATACCGGGCTTTGGCCTTGCGAGGGCGGCGCGGATGCGCAAGATACTCGATTCGCCTAATAATGTCAAACAGATAATGCAAATGACGCTCTTTGAGCAAGACAATGAAATACAAGATCAGAAAATTTAATGCCTGGTATGACAGTTAAAGTTGGCAACAAGTGACTTGCGGCAAACCTCAACTATCCCAATTTGGTTATCATTCATGCTCGGGGGGGACTTCTGCTGATTTGGCCACATAAAAAACGCCTGGCCACTTGACATTGAAATGAGGATAAGGCTGGCAGACAATCGCGCAAACCTTGTAAGAGCGCCGACGCGATAAAGACAAGGGCTGGCAACCCATCGTTCGTGGTCACTGACGCAAGGATGCCGATGGAGCACATGTAAGCAAGGATTTCGAATTCCGTCCTGCACAACTGGGAGGACGGCGTGGGCTCGAACGGTAGCGTTATTACAAGCGAAGAGGACCTGAAGAAGGAGCTTGTGAGCAAGGGGATAACGCGGAACAAGGCGATAGTCTGCTACCGCCACTCTGGCACACGGGCGTCGCACAAGTACATGCAGTTCGAAAATCCAGCCTACAACAAAGTGTAGCTGAACGACGGCTCGATAATAGACTGGGCGCAGCGGCGCAACCCGCTTACGTAATTTTGTATTTGCGTTTCAATTTATTGCCGCACAGCGGACACTCTTTTGCATCAGGCCCGAACGCCTTGCCACAGGCGCTGCAGTAGGCGATCCACTTCCTTGTTTCCTTTATGCCCTTGCTGGAGCTCGACTGGACAGGGATTTTCAACGTCGTCGCGACGTTTGCAACCGCATAGTCGTCTGTCAGCAACGTAATTTTCATCTGTAGCGCAAGGGCGATTATTGAAATGTCCGCCTGCGAAAGTTTTTGGTAGTCGCCGGTCTTTTTTGTAGTTGCCCTGACTTTTTCAATGCTGTTCTTGTCCGGGTCAATCACCTCGAGGCTGCCGGCATGAAGCAGCGCTTCAATCGCGCCATGCGACCTTTTGATATGCTTCACCTCATTAAAGACCGCCTGCGTGGTGCAATAGCTGCCGGACGACAGGAACGGGATGCCTGCGTAAAATGCGCCTGCGTCAAGCGCGCAGCTAGAAGCCGAGTTTCGAGAATCCAAGTTTAGCCAGCTGCCTCATTCCCTTTTTCTGGAGGCGCAAAAACACGGCATCGTCAGGAAAGCGCGATATCCTGATCGACTGGTCCGCTTCAATCCTGAATGTTTCCTGACCGTCGATAATCAGATGCGATTCGTAAGTGCTCTGAATTGTGATCTCTTCCACCGGAATCACTAGCTGCGGCATCCTGTTGACGGATGCAAGAGGGCTCAGGATAAGGCAGCTCATACCTTCATGCAGCACCGGGCCCCCGATTGAAAACGAGTGGCCGGTCGAGCCGGTGGGCGTTGAAACGACGATTCCGTCCATTCTCTGCTTTATTTCGTCGCCCATGAGCCTGATCGACACCATAGGCGTCCTAGTAAGGCTCACCCTTGTAACGAGTACGTCATTGAGCGCCGGAGGAAATGACTTCCTGCCTGCGGAAGCCTGAATTCTGGTGCGCGAATCGTAGAAATACTTGCGTGCAAGAATGGCTGCAACAACCTCGTCTATCGTGCCCGCGTCGGCTTCGGACAGTATGCCGCGGTGGCCGCCGCTGTTTATGCTAAAGAGGGGCGCCCTGCCCGGGATGATGCGAAAAGCCCTGAGCGTAGTCCCGTCGCCTCCGATCGCAAAGACAAGGTCAAGTTCGACGTCCTTCAATTCTTCCGGCGTGACAGATACACTGCCTTTGATCTTGAGCGGCAAAACCGCATATGTCTTGACCTTGCTCTTGTTGAGCAGCCTGGCTACCTTGCTGGCAGCAGCCTCTGCTTCGCCGCTGCCTATCTTTGTTATCATGGCCACGTTGCGGATGCTGGGAGCCAATTGAACGCACCGCTATAACAAAGTCCAGTTCTTAAATGCCTTTACCTTTGGGGCTTTGTAGAAAGCAATTACGATGACAAGGAGATTTGTCACCCTGTGCATATTGTAGGCGATGCATCTGAACGTTAGCTCCCTGTTCTGTGTTCTAACTAATCTGGATGTAATATGCTCTCCAAACAGTCTTTTCATGACTGAAAATATCGTTTCATCCTTGTTACGCTGGTTGTACAGCGGCTTTGGATAGCGACGTTTCAGTTGCTTCCTGTACCTGCCATGTGTTTTCCATATTGGTACATCCTGATACCGTGGCGGTATGATGCTGTACGCGTGGTAACGTTCCCTGACAAGCATGTGGTTCTCCTCGCTGTCATAGCCCTTGTCAGCCACGACTATCGACAACGGCATGATGTCTGACGTCCTTTCCACCAGCGGTTTGAAGTCTACGTTATCATGTCTGGCAGGTGCGCGCCTTATCTTTATGGCACAGATGACCTGTTTCAGAACATCTGCTCCTAACTACAGTTTGACCCATTTCCTTCTCAGTTCGGCTCTTTCAGTGTAGTACTGCGATGCATGGGTTGGCTTGAACCCGGACGAGTCTGTACCAAGGAATATCTGTCTGACATCGGTGAGCAGTATGAAGGACGCGATTATCCTTTCCAATATGGTACCGCCGATTCTATCGGTGAATTTCTGTAGCGTGGAGAAATGCGGTATTTTTGATAGCTGCAGGAACATCCTCAGATAGTGGGCCTCGTAAAGCCAGTCGGTAAACATGCGGTAGCTCTTGCCCTCGTACTGTCTGATGACCAGAAGCACGACGTGCTGCCATATGGTGAATATGTGGTTGCTTTTCTTATGGAAGAATAACGGTATCCTAGCGTGTTTCAGGATGCGTAACATGGTCCTGGCCATCCTGACGTACCTTGACTCTTTCATCAGGCATGCAGCACAAAGCCACCAGAAAGCTTGTTCTATGGAAACTCATGGACTAGCTGGTAAAGAACGGTTGTTTCGACAGAGCCCGACACTGTAATGGAAATAATACGAGCCGAACTTGCTGAAAGCCAGGTCTTGGATGATGATTGACGGTCCAGTTAGACAATAGTGCTCCGCCATTGGTTCACCAGTACTGAGCCAGTACTCCACCAGTACTGAGCCAGTACTCAGACAGTACTGAGCCAGTACTCAGACAGTACT
>DATEUD010000032.1:0-26787 GCA_035283265.1 Nitrososphaera sp. | reverse complement strand
TGGGGACGCCGAGGTGTTTTTGAGGCCTTCTATTATACCGTGGCTGCCCTCGCAGGTGAGATCGGCTATGTGGGTGGGTATGACCCGGGTTTTGAACAGCCTATCGAAACATTTGATGATGAGCTCTATTCTATCTGGGTGCCACTCGTAGTTTTCACGGTTTTTGGGATAATTATCGCCTTCGCTTTTGCGCGGAGGCGCGGCCGCAGGGGCTACTATTCCGGGTACGGCAGCGGCTGGGGTGGCGGCGGAGGATTTGGTGGGGGAGGTGGAAGTGGTGGCGGTGGCGGTGGCGGTGGGGGCTCCGGCGGCGGTGGAGCCGGCAGATGATTGCCACTAAAGTAATATTGGACTGTCCTTTCTTTTCACACTGAAATCATGGTAAGCAAGGTTGTCATAGCCGCAATTGCAAGCGTCGCAATAGTAGCTATCATCATAGGCTCGCTATACGGCATGTATTTTTCCGGATACAACGCCGCGCAGGCAAAGGACGAGAACGTGATAAAGCTGGCTGCAGACGTTGACGCGCAGCTGCAGCGCAGATACGACCTGATACCCAACCTTGTCGAGTCTGTCAGAGGATACATGCAGTTTGAAAGAGATGTCCTTGAAGAGGTGACGCGCCTTCGCTCACAGTGGCAGACCACACAGGACGCAGCTGACAGAGTTGAACTGAGCAACCAGATAGAGGAGGCGCTGAGCAAGATCATCCTCACATACGAGGCATACCCCGATCTGAAATCCGACGCGGTGGTAACCCGCCTTATGGACGAGCTTGCCGGCACCGAAAACAGGATTGCCGTTGCAAGGACCTACTACAACGACGGCGTGCGCGACTTTAACACCAACCTCCGGACGTTCCCGAACAACATGTTCAACGAAAGTGGATTTCTTGGAGCCAAGCCGTGGGGACTGGAGCAGTACCCCGCATACGAAGCAACGGCGCAGGCGCAGACAACAGTCCCGCAGGTAAACATCACGACTTCGTAGGGTACCACTGGGCAAACTTTTCAAGCGCTTTGAAACGGTGTGAATACTCGTTCTTTTTGTCTTTTAATTGCGCAAACGTAAGATTGGTGCCGTCAGGGATAAAGATAGGGTCATAGCCCCAACCGCCCTCTGTCATAGTGTCGGATATCCTGCCGTCAGCCCTGCCCTCTGAAATTGACAGGCTTTTGCCGTCATTAAACGCGATCAGCGAGCGGAAGGACGCCGACCGCCCAGTCGATCCTGCGAGAAGCTTCAGAATGCCTTCGTTACCAATGGTCTTGTACACGAACGCCGAATACTGGCCGGGAAAGCCTTTCAAGGCGTCGATGAATAGCCCGTCGTCTTCGACTATCACCGGCCTGCCGACCTGCGCATACGCGCTCTTTGCCTTTTCCCTTGCAATCTCTTCAAGCGAGTCTGACTGCACCTCGACGAGGTTTACCTGCGCAAAGTCAACGGCAATGCCGCGAGATGATAGTATAGACTCGACTTCGCGGTACTTGTTCTGGTTGGTGCTAGCAAAGGTTATAGTGCGCAATCACACCACCCGGGCGTACCTGCCGCGCTGCTCTATTTCCTTTACGTTTTCCAGGATTTTGTCCCTTCTCTTTTTGCTGGCGACGCTTGCATAGCCTTCTACAAAGCGCGGAAACGCCTTTTTCACCGCAATGTGCGCGCTGGTGAAAACCTCTTTTATCAGCCGAATGTCGGTGGCCATGTCTTCTGTGCGCTCCGAGTAGTAGGAGAGGCCAAAGTCGAGCAGGACGAGTTTCTTGTTTGCTATAAAGTTTGAAGTCGTCAGGTCGCTGTGGATAATGTTGTTTGCGTGCAGCATGGCAGCGTAGCGGCCCATTTCATAGCACAGGTCGGGCCTTATGATATCCCTGACGTTATCGCCCTGTAC
Organism: Nitrososphaera sp.; assembly: GCA_035283265.1. GTDB lineage: Archaea > Thermoproteota > Nitrososphaeria > Nitrososphaerales > Nitrososphaeraceae > Nitrososphaera. The sequence goes on along the minus strand of DATEUD010000032.1, from coordinate 24,893 downwards.
AAACTCCATTATTATTTCTGCGCTGGCAGGGTCGACGAAATGCACAAAAGGCGTCATGACGCCGGCTGCCTTGGCTGCAGAAATGAAATTAGCTTCATGTATTGTCCTGTGCTTCCGGATCGCCGCGTCCAGCTCCTGGTGCCTGTACGGCTTGGGCGTCCGCACCTTGGAGACGGCCTTTTTGCCGCCCCATTCTACAAGATAGATGTCCGCCTCTGCGCCCCTTTTCACGAGCCGCGGCTGCAATAGTAATATAGCCTCTCGGATGGAGATAAAAATGTGGTGAGTTTCGGGCCGGCCCCCGGCGAAAAAGTGGTCCTTGACGAGGACTGTGCCGAGGACGAGCTGAGAAATGGCCTGCTCTTCCTTACAGACCGCAGGCTGGTTTTCCAGAGGACGCAGGGGAGGATTGCCACTCTCTCAAAAAAGGAAGGAGAGGTTGTAATCGATATACCACTGAACAAGATATCGGCCGTCAGGGCCGAAGGGTTCCTCGTGAAAAAGCTGGTTGTTGTGTCCGGCGACCAGACCTACAAGTTTGGCGTGTTCAGCAACGGCAAGTGGGAACGGCAGATAAAGCAGCTCATTGGCGCCAACTGACATCCACGGTGTCGAGCCGCCAGGACTGCTGCACAACCGACTCTTCCACCTTGACGTGCTTTTTTGTAGATTGATATTCCCGGAGAGCAGTCCACGCGATCTGGGCGCCGTTGTCGCCGGCGAATTTTAGGGGGCACGTAAACAATCTGGCGCCCTGCCGGCTGCAGACGGCTTCTAGCATTTCCGCAAGCCTCCTGTTTGCGGCGACTCCGCCCACTATCATCATCTCCTTTTTGCCGGTGAACGAAAGCGCGCGCTCAACTGCCTCTGCCAGCATCGCAAACGCCGTCTCCTGCAGCGAGTAGCACGCGTCGGCAGTTTCGGCCTTGCCAGCAAGATTTGTCACCGCTGTCAGGAGGCCGGAAAACGAGACGTCGTTTCCCTTGACTATGTAGGGCAGCTGCATGTATTTGCCGGCCGACTGGACTGCCAGCCGCTCGATCCTGCCGCCGCATGGCGACGCAAAGCCAAGCGCCCTCCCGAACTGGTCTAGCAATTGGCCGACGGTAATGTCAAGCGTCTCGCCAAAGACGCGCCACCGCCCATGAGAGAACGCAAGTATCATGGTGTGGCCGCCAGAGACCAGCAGGACGAGCGGGTCGGAAGCGCCGGTGAGCATCGCCCCAAGCTCAAGGTGTCCTAGCGCGTGGTTGACCGGCACCAGCGGCTTTTTGTTGAAGCCGGCCACCGTCCTTGCAACGACGGCGCCCACGCGCAGGCACGGCCCAAGCCCGGGCCCGGCAGAATAGCCAACAATGCCGACGTCCTTTATCGAAACGCCGGCAGTTTGCAGCGATTGCTTGAGGACATCAGAGCTGGCTTCCATGTGGTGGCGCGACGCTTCGCGTGGGTGTATCCCGCTTCCCTCAGGCGCCTTGTAGACGCCCCGGGCGTCGGAGAGCACCTTACCTTTAGAGTCGACTATCGAACATCCAAACGTGTGCGCGGTGCTTTCAACCCCAAGGCACAGCATTGCTATCTCCTGCTTGCCGAAGACACTATTTTAATCACGTCGCCGCTTTTCAGCAGGTGGTCGGCGCCTATTCTCTGCTTTGTCCTTGCGTCCACGGCATAGAGAAATCCCTTTGCAAGGTCGGCGTGCACGGTTTCTGCCAGGTGCTTGGCGGTAGACCCTTCCGGCAATAGCCTGACGTCTGGTAAGACGTTATCCTTCTTGTCTGCGAGCTTGAACTCGTCTTCTACCGGGTAGACTGCCACCATGCCCAGCAGCTTGAAGCAGGCGATGTTGATCGCCTCCTGCACTCCAGTCGAACCGTATTTTTGCATTAGCGTCTTTACGATGTCAAGCGCCTTTTGCTGCTGCGCGTTGAGCGCAACGTTGGGCTTGACGTCAAATGAGCTGTCGCCGGGCAGATAATGCAGGACGCCCTTCTTCAATGCCTTTCTCAGGAGTACCTCGGCCTCTGACGCGCATGGGACCACTTCAAGGCCGGCCGCTTTCATTTTTTCAATGTTGGCTTCTGCAGAGGGCAGGTCTGCCTTGTTGGCTGCCACCACAAACGGCTTGGCTTTTACGCGCAGTATTTTGCAGAACGCAAGTATGTCGTCCTCTGTCCAGCTTACCGGTTTTTTCATTGCAAGGTCTGACTCATGGATCGCGGCCGCGATCACCGGCTCGCTTATCGCAAGGCCCGACAACCTCTTTGCAAGCATCTGCTCCAGCTTTTGGCCCAGCCCTTCGGCCTCTCTGGCGTTTTTGCCCCAGTCCCGGCCGGCAAGCGCCGCAAGCCAGAGATCAAATTCCTCTTCTACAAACCTGATGTCAAACATCGGGTCGCCGGTTCCCGCCGGCACCGACCTCCCATTGCTGTCAGTCGATCCCGAAGCGTCCACTACGTGCACCAGCGCATCGGCCTGCCTCGCGTCGTCGAGGAACTTGTTGCCAAGGCCCTTGCCGGCGTGCGCTCCCGGGACGAGGCCGGCCACATCGACCAGCTTGATTGGGATAAACCGGTTGCCGTCGATGCACATCGAGTGCACGGGGTTGTCCTGGACGCCGAACTCGCGGCAGACGCACTTTACTCTCGCATACGCGACACCCACGTTTGGCTCTATAGTTGTAAAAGGGTAATTGGCGGCCGGAACAGCCAGCTCGGTTGCTGCGTTAAAGAACGTGGACTTGCCGACGTTGGCCTTGCCAATCAAGCCGATAATCAAGTTACGCTTGTTCTGCCGCGCCCGCATTAATGTCTTTAAGATTTAATAAAATGCAGGCGCGATACCGGCGTGTGCATAAAGAGGCTGCGCGGCTGGTCAAAAAGCTCGGGCTTGAAAAGCACCCCGAGGGCGGCTATTTCAAGCAGACGTACAGGTCCGATACTATAGTGAATGTTGAAGGGTACAACGGGCCGCGGAAAATTTCAACCGCGGTCGATTACATGCTCGTTGGCGGTCAGTTTTCTGCTTTCCACAGGATCAAGTCTGAAGAAATATGGCACTATTACGCAGGCGGCTCGATTATGCTGCACGCTATTGATAAAGATGGGAAATTGTCGAAAATAAAAATCGGCAGGGGCGGGACCCTCCAGGTAGTCATGAAGGCCGGCACGTGGTTAGCCGCGTCGCTCAACAATAAAAAATCGTACTGCCTGCTTGGCTGTACCGTGTCGCCGGGCTTTGACTACCGCGACTGGGAGCTTCGTAAAAGGGACCAGCTCGCCAGGACGTATCCGCGGCACAGGGCTCTCATTGAGAGATACACAAAATAGGCGCCGCTTTCAAACTATCGTCATGGCCAAGCCTGCAGCGGTGTGCATCATCAGTGGTGGGCTCGATTCTGTCTGCTATGCCGCTTCGCTTGCGGCCAGCGACGGCTATGACCTTTATCTGTTGACGTTTGCGTACGGCCAGCGCGCGAAACGCGAAATAGAGCGCGCCCGGTATTTCGCCAGGGTGCTGAAGGCAGAGGAACACAAGGTAGTCGACATCAGCTTCATGAAGTCGCTCTACGGCAGGAGCAATGCTCTGACGGACAGCAAGCAGGAACTGTTACATAATTTTTCGCAGAGCCTGGTGGTGCCTGTCCGAAACGCCATTTTTCTGACGATTGCTACTGCGTGGGCTATGAGCATCCACTCCAAGGTCGTGGCCTACGGGGCGCACACCGGCGACATCCCGCACTACCCTGACTGCCGGCCGGCGTTTGTCAGCGCAATAAATGAAGCGCTCAACATGGCCGAGTCTGACGCCATCGTGGCCGGCCTGCGGCAGGAAATTACGATGCTGTCGCCGGCCGTGATGGGACTTGACAAGCCGGCATTGCTCAGGGCCGGCTACAAGATACTGGGCGACAGGATATTCCAAACATGGAGCTGCTACTCTGACGGCGTCAGGGACGGCAGGGACTACCTGCACTGCGGGCGATGCGAATCGTGTATAAATAGGAAAAACGCATTCACCACTGCACAGGTAGAGGACAAAACGAGGTATGCGACAGAAAGCCGCAAGCTCAAGGGTAAAGCTAAGCGAGATATTCACTAGCATCGAGGGAGAGGGCATACTGTTTGGCACCAAGACGATGTTTGTCAGGCTGGCAGGGTGCCCGCTAAACTGCCACTGGTGCGACACGCCCTACGCGCTACCGCTGGACAGCGGCTCTGACTACCCTATAGGCGCGGTGAAAGAGCTCATCTCAAAGAACCTCCACCCCAACACGTACAAGGTCAATTTCACCGGCGGCGAGCCCCTGGTCCAGTACGAAGCAGTGATCGAGCTTTCGAAGTTTGTCAGGCAGAAGGGTATAAGGACGTACCTGGAGTCGGCCTGCTATGACGCCGCCAGGTTTGCAAAGGTCCTGCCCTACATCGACCTGATCAAGGTAGAGTTCAAGCTGAGGGACTCTAAAGTGGTGGATGAAAAGCACTATGGCAGCCTGCTGCGGAGCGAGCTCGACTGCCTCAAGCTGGCGATCGGCAGTGGCAAGACTACCTATATCAAAGTAGTAGTGACAAATTCGTCAAGTCTTAAAGAATTCAAGGAACTAGTAAATGAAGTGTTCAGTGTGGCAAAACCGGCCGAGATAGCAGGATTTATAATACAGCCGAGCTATAAAATTGACGAGCCTACGTTGGATGTGCTTTTTGGCTTTTACGACAGTGTCTATCCACTCTACGATCAGGTTCGGGTCGTACCGCAGCTTCATAAGGTCATAGGAGTCAGGTAAAAACCAGAAAATGACAAAAGACAAGACTGCCATTAACAAACGGAGGGTTGCCAAGCTGGTAAGGCAGCTTTTGCTCGAGCTGGGCGAGAACCCAGACAGAGAAGGACTTGCAGGCACCCCGAACAGAATAGCCGACATGTACGAGGAAATTTTTGGCGGCTACAGGATGGACGCAGAGCTCGACGTTAGCTTTTCGGAAGAGACCGACGTGATTGTTGCAAAGAACATCCAGTTCTACAGCATGTGTGAGCACCACATGCTGCCGTTCTTTGGCAAGATCCACGTGGCGTACATGCCATCTGGCAAGGTGTTTGGCGTTTCAAAATTGGTGAGGCTGGTGGAGAAGTACTCTCGCAGGCTGCAAATTCAGGAGAGGCTCACAAAGCAAATAGCCGACGAGCTCGTGCGCATGGGGGTAAAGGGCGCGCTGGTGCTAGCAGAGGGCGAGCACCTTTGCATGAAGATGCGCGGCGTACGCAACGATAGTTCAATTACCACAATAGCGCGCCGGGGCATAATGGAGCAGAAGGAGATGCGCGAGCACGTGCTGGCCCTTATCTACAACCCCAAGTCAGAGATAACTAGGGTATAAGGATCGCCTTATTGATCTCTTCAGATTGTAAGAGATCAATGCCAAGATGCTCTTTCCAATACACACTGAGCACTCCGAGATGTACGTGAGGGCAACGTGAAACATGACGGCGTTCAAAGAGGGCGAGGCGTACGCCCTGTTGAAGGAATGCAGAACCTATTTGAATCGCTGCATGTATTGACATAAAAGTGCAAAGGATATTGTACTTTGCATTGGATGCTAGCGTGGAGGTAGTTGCCAGACGGCTGACATGTGGATAGACTGCTCTGCATGCGGCAACCAGTACGGATCGTTCCTGTCTGCCTGCCCGATGTGCGGCGTCCCAAACAATTTTGTCACCGCGCCGCCGGCAAAGAAAAAGAGCGCCGCCGACAAGATAGCGGCCGTGGCGGCAATCGCGCTGGTCGCCGTCGCGCTGTTCCTGCTTGCTCCGACGTTAATTGGTATTTTGACCCAGCAGGACAACCCCGTAATCACGATTTTGCAGCCGCAGGGCCAGGAGCCAAGGACAGTGCCCCGCGAAGAGCTGGTTCAGCACGCGCTAGACCTGATAAACAAGGACAGGGCCGAATTTGGCATGCCCCCGGTGGAACTGAGCGCCAATCAGGCCGCGCAGGCTCACGCCGAGGACGTTTTCAATACGAAGCTGATATCTCACTGGATGACAAACGGGGAAAAGCCGTACATGACCTTTACCCGGTACGAAGGTAAGGGCAGTGTGCAACAGAACGTGGCCATAGCTGGCTTTAGCGCAGAGCAGTACGAAGAATGCCGCACCAACATTCTAATTGACTGTGAGAGGATAGAGCCGCTGTCCACCATCGAGGAGCTGGAATACGAGATGATGTACAAGGACAAGGAATGCTGCAACGACGGCCACAGGAACAACATTCTCGATCCGCGTCACACGCACGTGAGCATCGGGATCGTTTACGACCGATATTACGTCGCATTTGTAGAAAATTTCGAGAACAATTACGGACTCGATGTGTCTGTCAATGGCGGCCAGGTCAGGATCTCCGGCCAGCTCCTGGAAGGAGAGCTCGAGCAAATACGCATATACTACGACGAAATGCCCACCAGGGCAATTTACGATCAGAACAAGCACCTGCTGTCATATTCTGCCGGCGAGCTTGCAGCGACAGTGGTCAAGCCGCTGCCGCCCGGCTACTACTACGAAACCCCGCAGGGCTACACCCTTGTACAGGCCAACAGGTGGGTGGAGGGCGATTCCGTCAACGTCATGTTCAACCTTGCGTCCGCGGTGGAACAAGACGGAGTCTACACGCTGTTTGCGGTAGTGAAGGACGGCGAAGAAACGTTTGACGCGACGTCGTATTCAATTTTTGTAGATTCACAAGACAGCTAGCAATTTAAAAAATATAGTCGTACAGCCAATCAATGAGCGCAGTCAGCGTAATCGTGTCGCCGAAAAAGACCGTTGCAGCAAGCGACAAGCTCGGCCTGTCGGCTCTTGATGTGTCCAAGTAGATGCTAAAGAACAGGGCCGGCTCTGTCGTGCTGGTTAACGGTCGTAAAAAACCGGTCGTGATAGTCACAGAGCGGGACCTTGTCAAGGTCTCTGCTCCAAACAAGCTTCCAGAGAACATGGCCGCAAAAAACATCATGTCGTCGCCTGTGGTGACCATCAAAGCGTACGGCTCTATTGAAACTGCCGCGGCGCTAATGGCAGAGCAGGATCAAGAGGCTTGTCGTGGTGGAGCAGAATGGGGCTCTGGCCGGAGTGCTGTTTACAAATGACATTGCAAGAAAGCTGATAGGGATACTTTCAGACGACTGTAATCGCTACGGCCACTTGAAGGCAGGGCTGGATCTAGCTTTCGCATCTGTTATGTCCTAGGAGGATGTAATTGACTCATAATGAGCGAGACTCCTGCAAGTTCGCCGCCACAGCCTACCGAGATTGTCCTTGACGGCTGGGGCGAGAGGTTCCTTGCGTGGCTGATCGACTTTATCATCGTATACGTAGTGCTATGGGCTATATTCACCGCATTTGCCATTCCCATCTGGTTCGATAGCGCGCCGGACAGGTGGCTCAGCAGGCTAGACGGCCCGCTAGGTTGGGCAGTCACGAGCCTGGTGTTCTTTGCCTACTGGATTTACTTTGAAACTACTACCAGCCAGTCACTTGGCAAGATGGCGCTCAAGATCAAGACTACTGACCTGGCAGGGAACAAGGTAGATGCCAGGAGCGCGGCCATACAGAGCTTTGGCAAGGCCTTCCTGTTGCCAATCGACGTGATCCTCGGGTGGATATTCACAAACGACAGGAGGCAGAGGATATTCAGCAAGGCCGGCAACAAGATCGTAATTAGAGTGAAAAGCGGTGAGCAGAACTATCGTTACACAAAAGGCTAATCATGACAGCACGGAGAGGTAGGCATTATCATGCAACGCCACCTTTGGCCAAATATTTCCGCGGTGCGCGCATATTGCTCGCCTACGCCGTTAGTCCATGCCGAAACTCGCAAATGCGAGTAATCATCATTGGTCAAATGCTCTATTTAAGATAGATGATAGTATTTTCTATCAAACATGTTAACTCAGTTAATGTCAGAAAGAAATAGTATAGGTCCTGAGATTGAGAGAGTTTTCGGCAATCGCAGAATAAATCGGCTTGGGCTTTTGGGCCTTTAGTTATCTATTGAATTAGGATCGCTGAATTTTGAAAAGCGACATTTTTCATCTATCTATTGGACTGCAAGGATCTTGCAATTTTGGTAGCTCTTCCAATGAAATGAACCCTTCAAGGTGGATCAGGGTATCGTTTTCATAGTCTTAATCTTGCAGGCATGGTAGATTTTGTAGTGATTTCAGAGGCATCTGGGAATCTAACTGTGCCTACAAAACCTGTTGCTGACGCTTCATTCCCCTATGCCAATCTGCCGTTCATGTCAACCAGCTGAGGATTGAGCGCCGGATTGCCTTCTATTATCGATTGATAGTGTCTCATTACCTTAGCAGTATCGTTCAAGGGGTCAGATTCGCCGTAATATGTGTGGTCATCAGACATTCTCAGCAGTAACTCCCCTGAGCTAATCCCTCCTCCCATTTCTTTCAGGCTGAATGTTCGGTTAGCATAAAAGATTTGGATGTTGGAAGCTTCTTCCTTCAGGCACTTGTATTCATAGCCCTGTGGAAGGTACGACGTAATCTTGAAAGGGAATTTGGTCTGCGAAAAGATCTGGTCAACGCAACGCCATCTCCTTTAGCTTGGGACTCCCATCATTAACCAGAAATGAAGACACGCCGCATCCTTCATGGAGCATCATTAGCAAAGCTCTGAAATTCAAAATCTTCATCCTACTATAGTATGACGAATAGTATACACTCTAGATTCGTATTTCTTGTTGCGTTCATATATAAATGCACACGATTAAATTCTTATAATGTATATAGTGTTTCTTTGTACAATGTTGCATAGCTAGATAATAATATAAGACATACTAGAATATATTTCATTTATAATATAATATTTAACACATTATTGAAGATTTTACGGAACTTAGGCGCAATTGAAACCTAGCGGCCTTTGGCAAATTCTAGTTTCAAGAATCGACCCATCCAAATTCCTACCCTCGCTACATATATGAAGAAGAAAGACGACCTTTTCACGATATTCATTTTCCTTTCTGTCATGGTTCTTGCGGCAAATCCTGTTTTTTCGCATGCTCGAGCCGGGGAAGGTATGGCCAACCAAACCAAAAAGTCCTCAACTGCCGGTGACGTAATAAGTGGAACATACATTAATCCACAAGGGGACCTCGAAATTCAATTTCCGTCTTGACGGAGCGGCATTAGATTGCTCGGCGTCGTAATGGTAAGCCCAGAAGGACTTGAAGCATGGAAACATCCAGTTTCAATGGAAGCGGCCATGATAATTGATGAACTTGACAGAGATATATTAGAACGAGCCGATGCCGCGGTCGAAGAATCATTCTCACAAAGTTTGGCAGAGAATAGCAATCTATCAACCGGTCGTTGTGAACAGCAGGCTTATTCTTACGTCATATTGAATGAGATGAAAGCAATCCAAGGGATAAGTGAATGCACCTCAAGCGACGGAGCATATTCAAAAACAAAAACCTATGCCATCATTACAGATGAAACAATGAACGTGATAGCATTTACCTCCAACTCGAGTGACAGTTACAGGGTACATGTGCCAGAATTTGACGGGTTCAAGATGATCCTGTACCTGTGCGGCGGCGGGCACGACGGCGGGTTCAAGTACCTCATCATTGGGAGCAAGCTGAGGATTTCGAAGCGATGCAATCTCCACGCCCCGGAAATTTCATAGGATCAAGCTCCTGCCAGCTGTCAAGCAAGTAGAACAGTATTGAGTAGTTGCCAATGGAAAAGCCGCCGCGGAAGTGTTGGACCGTCGATATCACAGGCAGGCTGTTGCTGTTTTCCGCAAGCTCATTTAGCCTCTTGACTTCGTAGCCCCGGAGGCGCGGTATGCCGGCCTTTGCCTTACCCTGAATGAACCATTTTGAACTGCCGCGAGTGGCGACAAGGTCTGCCGGTCCCTGCTTGTCGGCGACAGCGCGCCGCCCCAACCCATAGACTTTAGGTAGAGCGCTACAACTTATGCCGCCTCTCGGCCAAACTTGCTCCGAGTACAAAGCAAGCCCCCGGCGCTACAATCGCATTTAGCTGTTTTTAGCCGCAATTTTTTACCCCAGGCTCAACAAGATACATATGTGACGGCAAAGGCGTACGTGCCTGTCGTCCATGGCTGCTTATTCTGCTATGAAGGTTGGACGGTGGGACTTGGCCAATCTTGTCAAGGACCCTTCCGGCGACGAATTTGTCCGCTATCTGAAATCAATTGAAGACCAGATTGTACAATTTGAGAGAAGCCGGCAGACCCTGCGCCCAGACATCTCACCTGCGGAATTTGAAAGCCTGATCCACGTCCTTGAAAGCATCTCTGAAAAGATTTCAATAGCAAGCGGCTACGCGCACCTGCGCTACTACGCCGACACGTCGTCAAACGAAGCGTCGGCCCTCGTGATCAGGATGGAAAAGCTGTCGTCAGACATTGGCAACAGGACGTTGTTTTTCGACCTCTGGTTCAAAAAGCATGTCGACGACGAAAACGCCCGCAGGCTGATTGGCACCGTCCCCAAGGTCTACCAGGAATACCTCCGGCACAAGCGGCTGGTCGCAAAATACGCGCTGAGCGAGCCGGAGGAAAAGATAATCAGCACCCTTGAAGTGACGGGCACGCGGGCGCTTGTCAAGATCTACGACAAGTTGACAAGCGCCTTTGAATTTACGATGAAGCTAAAGCGCGGCAGGAAAATTGTAGAGAAAAAGTTTGACAACAAGGATAAGCTGGTATCGCTTGTCAGGAGCCCCGACGGCACTGCGAGGAAAGCGGCATACAAGTCGTTGTTGGAGGTCTACAAAAAGAACAGCGGCGTGCTAGGCGAGATCTACCAGAACGTTGCCATCCAGTGGCGCGACGAAGCGATCTCGATGCGCGGCTACAAGTCGCCAATTTCCGTGCGCAACATCGCCAACAACCTCGACGACGCAACGGTCGAGGCGCTGCTTGCGGCGTGCCGGAAAAATTCTGTAATATTCCAGGATTATTTCAGGGAAAAAGCGAGGATGCTTGGCATGAAAAGGCTGCGCAGGTACGACCTCTACGCGCCCATATCGATCAAGGCTTCCGATAGCAAGAAGTTCACCTACGGCAAGGCTGTGCAGAGCGTGCTTGGTACCTTTGGCGACTTCGACCCGCAGTTCCGCAGGCTTGCAGGGCGTGTGTTTGCCGAGCGCCATGTCGACTCGGAAATCAGGAAGGCAAAGCGGGGCGGAGCGTTCTGCTACACAGTGGCGCCCCGGCTGACGCCCTACGTGCTACTGAACTTTGACGGCCTGACAAGGGACGTGTCGACACTCGCGCACGAGTTTGGCCACGCAATACACAGCATGCTGGCGTCAGAGATGCCGATAATGGTGTCGCACGCGCCGCTGCCGCTTGCCGAGACCGCGTCGGTGTTTGCAGAGATGCTGCTCAACGAAAAGCTGGCCGAAAAAATGTCCGACAGGGAGCGCAGGATCCTGCTAGCGGAAAAGATAGACGACATGTACGCGACGATAATCCGGCAGGCTTATTTCACGCTCTTTGAGGTTGACGCGCACAGGGCGGTAGGCGAGAGCAGCGACACCATCGACGCAGTCGCCAAGATGTACATGGATAACCTCAATGAGCAGTTTGGTTCTTCAATAGCAATAACGCCCGACTTTCAGTGGGAGTGGGTGTACATCCCCCACTTTTACCACACGCCGTTCTACACATACGCATACTCGTTTGGCAACCTGCTCGTCCTGTCGCTCTACCAGAAATACAAGCTTGAAGGCAGGTCGTTCGTGCCGAAATACATCAGGATACTGTCTGCAGGGGGCTCGAGGAAGCCGGAAGAGCTCCTAATGGAGGCGGGCATAGACATATCAAGAGAAGAGTTCTGGCAGCAGGGTTTTGACTACGCGCAGGAATTGATGCAGCAGCTGAAGTCACTTGCAATATGACAATGCGGTCCTTGCAGCTTGCATTGCCGGCTCGATGTCTGCCGGGGTGCTCCTCCCGGCCGCCGGCCTGCTGGTCGAGCCCTACATCCTCGTGTGGCTCGGCGCTCTCCTTTTCTTGAACCTGATCAGGCTCAACACTTCTGACCTTCTGTCGACATTCACAAGGCCGCGGCAGCTTGCAGTGCTGTCCGCCGTCAAGCTGGTCGCGCTGCCGCTTGGCATGTACGCCCTTTCTTATTTCGTGTACCAGCCGTTTGCGCTGCCTGTGCTGCTTTTGTCGGGCATCTCCACCGGCCTTGGCGCGCCGTTCGTTGTCAATCTAATAGGCGGCCGCCTCCCTCTCGTGGTGGGCATGATAATAGCCACCTCGCTTGCCGCGCCGTTTGTGCTCCCTTCCCTGGTCTACGCGCTGGTCGGGTCGCAGTTTGACATACCAGTGATTGACATGGTGTTCCTGCTTTCCGCCGCGCTGTTTACGCCGCTTGCCGCCGGCTGGTTCACCAAAAAGTATTTCCCGGCAGTTTCAAAGTTTGCCGATGAAAAATCGTTTCCTCTGTCACTTGTCTTCATTGTCCTGATAAACTTTGGCATGTTTGCCAAGTTCTCCGGCTATTTTTACCATGAGCAGATATTCTTGCTGCGGACCGTGGCCACCGCGTTTCTGTGCTATGCGGCCTACAGCATTGTAGGCTATGCGAGTGGCCTTGGCGGCCGCCACGAAAGGAACGCCGGCCTGATAGCGATGAGCTACATCAACAACGTGCTTGTGGCCGTGTTTGCGTTCCAGTTCTTTGGTCCGCAGGTTGCGGCGCTGGCCGCGCTTTACAACATCCCGTACTATGTAGGCATTGTAGCGATCAAGAAATTCATGCCAAGGCAGTAGGTATATCTTTTCGGCCTGCCCCATACCGGGATGCCAGTTATTCAGATAACTATGAGCCAGGGATGACCATGGAGCACAAGAGGGAGCTTGTCAGCGTGCTTACAAATGAAACTGCGAGGATTCTCAATGCAAGAGAAGAGACTATTCGCATTCTCATCTACGAGGTCCCGAAGGAGAACTAGGGCAACGCCGGCGTGCTTAGGCTTGACATGAAATAGTCAGCCTTGCGCCGCGTCTAGAATAGACTTTGCCTGCTTGTAGTGCACGGCATCTATCATCCTGCCCTCGAGCCTTATTGCGCCCCTGCCGCGTCCCTTCTCCATCGCCTTGCCAAGCGCATGCACCACCTTTTTCGCCCACTCGATTTCGTTCTTGCTTGGGAGAAAGACCTTGTGCACCGGCTCTATCTGGCTTGGGTGGATTATGCTCTTGCCAGAGTATCCTAGGCGCTTTGCTGCCGCTGCGTCCCTGACAAGGCCTTCGGCGTCATCGATCTTTTGCCATATCGCATCTATCGCATGCACGCCCGCCGCCCTTGCGTCAACCGGCACTTTTGCCCGGGCATATGCATAGCCGGCCGGATCATTTTCGTCGTAGTCAAGCCGCATGTCATGCAGGAAATCAAACACGCCAAAAACAAGCGCGTCTATCCGGTCGTCGGCGCTTGCAATCTGGTGGGCGTTTACCACTCCTTTTGCAGTTTCGATAGAAGGCATCAGCGCTAATTTCCCGGTCTTTCTTGCCTTTTCAAGCGCGGCAAGCTGCTTTTTTATTTGCATGACTTCTGCCGAGTCGTTGACCTTTGGTACCACGATCCCGTCAATGCCCTTGCGCACAGCCGCTTTGAGGTCTGCCATCACCAGCCCAGACTCGGGCGAGTTTGTCCTGACGTACACCTGCCTACCATATTCCTGCCTGCGCGAAATTGCACCGGCTATTATTTGTCTCGCCGCGCCCTTTTCGTTGGCCGGCACCGAGTCTTCAAGGTCGAGGCAGACAATGTCTGCCTGCAGCCTCTTGGCTTTCTCTACAAAGCGGGAGCTGTTGCCGGGGACAAAGATCAGACTTCGGAACATTACAAAAAGAGGGAAGAAAGAAGGGATAGTTTAGAGTTTCTGTGGGGTGGTCAGTATCTTGCCGAACTGCTGGGCCTCTGCCATCATGACGTGGCCCTTGACCATATCTGAGAACGGCAAAACCGTGTCGATTACCGGCTTTATCTTGCCCTTGCTGACCCAGTACATCACGTCCTCGAGCTCTGCCTTGGTGCCCTGCGTGGAGCCAAGCAGGTTCGTGCCCTTGAAGAACAGGAACCTCAGGTCGATGGTCGAGTCGTAGCCTGTGGTTGCGCCCGTCGCGACCAGCGTGCCTCCCATCTTGAGCAGGCCGATTTCCTGCGGGAACGTCGCCTTGCCGATGTGCTCAAAGATTACGTCGACGCCGGATTGGCCCAGCTTCTTGTTGATTTCGCGCACCTTCTTGTACCAGTCGGCTTCCCTGTGGTTGACAGCATAGTCTGCCCCAAGCTCGATGCACTTGTCCATCTTTTCCTTGTTGCCTGCGGTCGCAATCACGGTGCAATTGTAGAGCTTAGCAATCTGGAGGCCGACCATTCCAATGCCGGAACCGCCGCCCATGATAAGGACGAGCTGGCCCGGCTTTATCTTGGCGCGGCCGACAAGCATGTGCCACGAGGTCATGCCCACCATGGATACCGCAGCCGCGTCGTGGAATGGAACATTGTCCGCGATTTTCACGACGTTTACTTCAGGCAAGTGCGTGTACTGTGCAAACCCGCCCCAGAGCGGCCCAGTCTGGAACCCCCAGATGGTCCTCTCAGCGCAGTCGTATTCCCTGCCTGAGGTGCAGGCGTCGCACACCCTGCAGCTCATGTTGGAATGAGAGGCTACCCTGTCGCCCACCTTCAGTTTGTGGACTTCAGAGCCCGCTTCAACTACGGTGCCGGCCACGTCGCTTCCAGAGATGTGTGGAAGAGGCGTCTTAACCGGCTCGCCCCAGATGGCCCACAGATCGTTATAATTGTAGGATGCTGATTCAACCTTTATCAAAACTTCGTTTGGCTTTATCATGGGAACGTCGATATCTTCAATCTTGACGACCTTTATCGGATCCTTGTTGTATTCTCGAAATACTGCTGCCTTCATATAGAGCCAAAAGCGCCTGCCAGACCTTAAATAGTTAACTCATGCCCGGCCGGTCCTGTACGGGCCGCTGCTACCGCCTTTCAATCTTGAAATCTTTTTTTGGCTGCTGAATGCGAATTAAAAGCTGCTTCAATTCCTCGTCGGTAAGCGGGCGGTTAATCCTGCCGGAAGATGCCGCGTTGATAAGGTAGTTTTCAACCGCTGCCGCAAGATCGGGCTTGACCAGCCTGATGTTCATGAGCCGCTGGCGCGCCTGGGGGTCAAGGACAACCTGCAAAACTCGCTGGCGCATCGCAGCCTCGGCTTCGCGCCTTCTCGCTTCTTCGTCATTTGGTTGGTGTGGCTGTGGAGCTGACATGGCCCATTACGCGTAGCGCTGCAGCTGGGGTGCAGCTTTGACAAGCTCTTTGTGGATCTCGCTCGCAAGCCTGTCCATCTTTTTCATTCCTTCGCTTGAAATTATCCTGCCCTTGCCCGTCACCTTGACGATGTAGCCGGATGCCTCCAGCTGCTGCAGCGCCTTCCGCACGATTGCGCCGCCTGCGTCCCTGTGGTGAGCAAGGTTGTATCCAATCTTCTTCCTGCCGCCGTAGGCAACTTTCAGGTCGGCAACTCCAAGAGGACCGTGTAGGTAAGTCTTTCGCAAGAGTGAAGCGCACCGGGCGTACCACCAGTCTTTGTTCTGTGGAATGCGGGTGGCGTGCGAGCCTGTCTTTACAAACGCGGACCAAGCCGGTGGCACTATCTTTTTGTCATCCTTCAACTGTTCAGCCAGCTTGGCGATCAGCTCGTCAGCCGGAACGTCGTAAACCTTTGCCATATAGTATCTCGGAATTTTGCTTGAGCCCTTATAAATCCTTATTCCGCCAAGACCTTGCGGTAAACGTGGCCGCACCTGAGGCACGTGATCCGCACAGCCCTCGTTTTTGCCCTACCCACCCTCACCCGCGCGCTCCTGCCCGGCACAACGAACGCCTTGCACTTTTTGCAGTACAGTTGGCGCGCCGCGTACGGGAGCCGGACCCGGAAGCGCATCGCAATCTTTTTGGCCTGATACGCCTGCCTGGCTGCAAGGGCCTCGTCCCTTTCCTTCAGGGCGCTTTTGACAAGTATGTCTATTCGCTCCCTGGCTACCTCTTTTGCCTGCTGCTTGGCCAACATTGCAGGCAACGCCTTGCTGCCAGATAAACCATAGCTGCAACCGTTAATTAACTTGCGACGCCATTACTTGCTTTGATCAACCTGGACGAGTTGGAGTGGATGGTAAAAAGATATGCCCAACTGAAAAACGGCGACTACGCGGAGCTTGCCCAGCTCGCGAGCGGCATAGTCGACTCGATCTCGCTTCCGTCGTTTTCGTTTCCCCTGAAGGAGAAGGCACTGTCTAACGACGGGACGACGACGTATGTGTATGAAAACAATACCACCTTTCCCGCGCTATGCGACTTTCTTGGAGAGCTCCTCCATTCTAAGCTGCAGCTTGAAGTCAGGGACGCAAAGTTCGGGCCCGGCGAAATAATCGTGAGAAAGCAAAGCAAAGAAGAGGCAAACGCGGAGCTGGGCCTGTCGGTCAAGGAGCTGCAGGAGCTGGTGCACGCCAAAAAATCTGAAATCTTTTCCAGATACGCTCGTGCTTCTTAATATACAAGGCCGGCGGTATCGAGAGATACGATAACGCTCATCATCGCCCAGGCTGCGCTAGAAACGGTGCCGCGCGTGATCGCCGGCCACGCAGCTGTAAAGAACCACGCTAGCAGGCTCGGATTAAGGCCGTCAGAAACGCTGCTCGACAGGAGCTACCACCACGCCGCCATGCTCAAGCTGGAGGGCAATAGCAAGCGCGGCAGGCCCGACATTGTCCATTTCGCGCTCATGGAGGCGCTGTCGACTCCGCTCTTTATGAAAGGCATGTTGCGCGTCTACGTGCATACGATAGACGACAAGCTGATCGCAATCGCCGACAACCTGCGGGTCCCCAAGTCGTACTTTCGCTTTGAAGGACTGATGGTGGGCCTGTTCAGGGATAAAATAGTCAAGAGCGAGCAAGGCGTGGTACTGATGGAAATTTCCGACGGCACGCTTGCAGATTTATTGGACGCCATCAAGCCGGGCAGGGTTATTGGACTGTCGACGACCGGCGTGCAGGGCACCGCGGAAAAGGCGGTGGCCGAAAATCTTGCTGATGACTGCGCGTTCGTCATAGGCGGGTTCCCGAGAGGGCATTTTTCAGAAAGCCTTGCCAAGCTTTTGAACCTGACTTACTCGGTAAGCGACACCGGCCTTGAGGCCCACGTGGTGATCGCAAGGATATTGTACGAATGTGAAAAGCTACTTGAAAAAGGCGTCCACCATGAAGGCGATGAAAAGCGCCGTAAGGTAGGGGCTTGAGAATTTGAACACGATCCACGACGCTCTTTCGCTCGGCTTTGCAAGGAGCCAGACTGAAAGCGCTATCATGACCGCACCAAAGACGCTTGCAGTCGCAAGGTAGATCATGCCAAACTGGTTGAAAAAGAACGGCAGGATACTAAACACCACCATCATCAGCGTCGTTCCTGCAATTACTCTGACAGATGATTTTTCACTTAACATTACCGGCAACATAGGGACGCCGGCCTTGGTGTAGTCCTTTTTCACGTGCAGCGCGAGGCTCCAGATGTGGGTCGGTATCCAGAGGAACACGAGGCCGGCCATCACGAGGCCAATCTCGATGTTCATTGTCGTTACCGCGACGTAGCCTATGAGCGCCGGCGCGCCGCCGGAAAAGCCGCCAAGAATGATGTTTGACTGGCTGCGCCTTTTTAGCCACTTGCTGTAGACGATGATGTTGTCAAAGAGCCCAAAGGCCATCAGGCCAAACGCCCAGATGTTGATGAACCAAGCGCAGGCAAGCGAAATTGCTGCAAGCACCAGCCCAAAGACAAGGGCGTTCTTGGGCGTTATCCTGCCCGACGGTATCGGCCTGCCTTTTGTGCGGTCCATTATCGCGTCAATATCGCGGTCGTTGTATCCTGTTAGAGTGTCAGCTGCTGCAGAGCCGGCTGCCACTCCGCCTATCAGCAAAACCCACGTCATCAGGCTGATCGGGGTGTTGAAAAGGAACGAAGCAGTAAGAGCCGCGCCAAAGGCCGTGAAAAGCAGGAGGTACCAGATCTTGGGCTTTGTAAGCTCGTAATAGTTCTTGAGCCTGCTGCCGACAGTTATCTGGTGTATCGTCAATTGCTCGCGAAGAGTAAAGTGAACTGATTGTTATTTATATTATTACTTGGCAATCGAAGTGGGGTAGGTCATCTCGCGGCTCGTCTTGCGCATCTCGATAAACGTCTCGGTCTTTTGCACGCCCTCTACCCTGCCTATCTTTTCAGAGATAAGCTGGTGCATCTCGTCAAGCGAGCGGGCGTTCATTGTCACTAGGACGTCGAACCTGCCGGTGACCTCTGCGACCTCCCTCACTTCGGGGATCTTGAAGAGCTCGTTGAGCACGTTGTCTCTCAGTTTTGAGTCCATGTTGATCCCCGTGAGCGCCTTGACGTTAAAGCCGAGCGCTTCGTCGTTTATGATTATGGTGAATTTCTTGATAAGGCCCCTTTTGACAAGGCGCTTTATCCTGCTGTAAACGACTGACGAATTGACGTTGATTTTCTTGGAAAGTTTCGGCACAGAAATGCTTGCGTCCCGGGCAAGCTCGCCCAAAATTTTCACGTCTAAATCGTCGATTCTTCCCATTCAGGATTTCAGGTAGATCATAAATTCGCAGGTTAATAAACCTATAATTTATCGCTAAACCCCAATTTAATTGAACAAATTTCAAAAATGAAATGTTACTATCCTTTCTGACGTGGCCGGCCTATTTAGGATTATCGTTAGCAAATGCTGCGCCGTCTGAATTTTATATCATGTACAGCAATAGCGAAGGTGCCGGAAATGGGATGGTAGGATAGTTCCCGACTTTGAGTTATGCCGATAATACCGCCATATATGATCGCAATACTAACGCTTATTCGCCAAATCGTGAACAGTTTTCGTAAAAATACAAATTTCGCAAGGGAATCAATGCGGCCCCTATTCGCCCAGACTATCGGCAGAAGCGATATTAGAAAAGCCACAAGTTGCCATAAGGTTGGCGGATCGAAAAATCCCCGGAATGAAGGGAACCTCGGCAAATATGCCATTCAGATTAGAATAGCTGATCATGATATTCAAGGTTGGTGCGGCGGGCGCTATTTCTTAAGTTCCTTTTCCATGTATTCTATGCCGTGCGGCCGCATATAGAATTTCCTTGCCCGGTCAGTCTTACCAATCGCCTTTACGAACTTTCTATCAGCCCAATACGTTACCAAGCTGCGGATAAGATTGATGCTATAAGCGCCAATTTCCTTATGAATTTGTTCGGTCGTTGCTGCCTTGTCGGTTCTGCCGTTGCTTAACTCGTAAATTATCTTTAATATCCGGAAACGGTCGTCCTGTCTTTCTTCGATTTCTTCCTTCCTTACCATGTTTCGCCTTGGTGAATACGTCAATAAAAAGATGTAGGTTAGAATTTTTTTGACAGTCCTGAGTCTTGGTATCGCCTTCGGTTTCGTTGTAATCGGTGACGGTGTCTACTTCCCCACACACAAATGTGTCAGCTCCAGGGCCGCCAGTCAGATTCTTATAGAACATTCTGTGATTAGCCCTTCGAGTATGGAGAAGAATTCAGCTGCAGTTCCTGTCATTGCAGGATTATGTGTAGGAATCGCGCTGGTCATTTCGTTTTCTTTGCTACTCGGTCCTACTGCATCATCTTTTCCTTCTCCCCGATCATTAGAAAGGGCAGATATAATTATGGAGAGAACAGTATACTTTGGTACTTGTCCGGATTATTCACTGACAGTTTAGGGAAACGGGACCGTGATTTACGAAGGCCGAAACTTTGTTGCAGTAACCGGTCGACAAACTTCAAGCATATCGCAAGAGCAAGTGCGTGAGCTTGTAAAAGCATTCTATGAGACAGATTATTTCTCACTCAAGAATGAGTACAGCGCTCAGGTAACGGATCTTCCAACGACTACAACTTCTATTACAGTTGATGGTCGTTTCAAGCAAGTTATCAACTACTATGGCGCTCCTGAGCAGCTAATGGAGTTGGAAAACAAGATAGATGATATTTCTAGTTCTGAGAAGTGGGTCGGGCGATGACAATTGGATTACGGGGAATAGCACAAGGGAGACCATTTCATTTTCGCTGGTCGTCTTTCAGGAAATCCTGAGAGCAATCAATTGAGATATTCCATGCTCGGTACATACCAAGCTATAACCGATCTTGTTTTGCTCTGCATCAAGAGTCGACTCCGACCTTATCCCGCGGCCGCGCATATCATTTGTGTCTGTCAACCCTTCCGATAATCTCTGAGATCGTGGGTAATCGGACCACCATATTAATTTCTAACGCGAAAAGCCACCGATGAACGCGCAAACATTTGCATCAACATCCGTAAGCTCGCGGAGTAGCTCCTTGCTTGGATTACCACAAACCTCGAAACGGGTTATCTTTGCAATCTTTAGAATTTCAGGTAAAAGCTTCCTAACGGCTTCTCCCTTCGCGTGAGCTATGCCAGAAACTGAGCTATCGTACGATTCGATTACAACACACTTGTTTGTTTTCTTGTCAAGAAACCACTCATACTTGCGAGTTCCAGGTTCAGAACGCCTTACCACGTCACTGATCTGTTTGGCCAATCTTTCGAACTCAGGTAGCTTTCCCCTCTTAATAGTGAACTCTACTATCCACCACTGCAACTGATCTGATTCCAGAATATTATCCCAAGTAGGTGATGATCTTGCCGGTTATTATCTTCTGTCATGCGTACTGGATTTCGGAAAGTTGACAGTGACTCGAAAGTTTTCAGGCATGACCGTGAGCCAGCGATCTATCATAAACGTATTTGGTATGCGATACAATGACGAGTCAATCTCTACATAATCAAAGACCTTGCTATAGCATTGCAGATAGTTCTTGCTTTCAAGGCCATTTGGGTAGAAATGACCATCCCATGCGTCGTACTACCATCCTGAACAGCCAACGTAGAGTCACAATTACTTTATCGTTGATTGATTATCTTTAATTCTCTTTCTGTAAGCGTTACGCTTGGCTTTTTGTTCAACGTGACTGATAATCTGTTATTCCTGGTTTTATTGAGAGTAATGTGCTTTTCAAAACTAGATGCAACCAGATTTGCATACTTGCCTTCTTGAATAGATGTAATGACCAATACTCTTTCAGAAAGGCCTTGTATTGATTTGAGGATTCTTTCAATTACTCGCTTGGCTTCTCTTTTTTCGATGTTCGGGTCGTCAAAGAGATCAAGCAACCCAAGTATGATAATTGCTTTGAGCTGATTTTGCTGTATGTCTTTGGGAACCTGCGCCGCGATCAGCTTCTTCAACTGTTGAATAGTGAATGGCCTATTCACAATTATTCGGTCCAAAGTATTATCGATGTTCATATGATACTGCCTGGCAAAGTTTACAGTCTGGTAAAGGTCTGATTTGTTGCCTGCATCAACGACCATTACATGAGGCTAATCTAGACCACCAAATCTGGCCGGCAATAATGCTCTCACGCATAGTCTCGTAAGTATCAGATTTGCCCTGTGGCCCACTATACAAAGCGAGCCGGCCGACCCCAGCCGCATGACTGAATCAAGCTTTTCAATGCCGAAACTGAATCTTAGTAAATCATATGCGGTTTGCAGCTTTGGTAATGGCTGCATTGGCTTCAGCTCTGTAGACCACTTGGTCAGGCTTTGGGCAAGTACAGTGCCACAACTTGGACACTCTTCTGTTACAGAGCTTATTTCAATGTCATCTGCAGTTTCACGCGACACAGCCGCATTCAGAACAAAGATACTGTGAAAGTTGGATACTCTGCACAGAATAACATGTTGCGACATGGTTCTTAATATAGCCGGCTGGTTTTGAGAGAACACCCCCTCCCCTCGAGGTGAGCTTTGGCTTATCTAAAACCTGTACGAGATTTACATATGCAGCATGGACATCACTTCCTAGCTCAAGCTAGTAACCAATATCGGGAATGCAAAGAGTGTGACAAGAGAACGCCCCACGTTTGCATCAGATGTGGGTTTTGCTATTCATGTCATTCAGAAGTCGAAATGCCGCTCAAGCAAGCCAAGTTAGTAACTGCTGCATCATAGCTGGTGGTTTCGTGGGTAGAACTATACCATCTTTCAGAATCGCATTAGCCGAAGAAGAAACAGAGTGGAAAGCTTATCGCGAATATCTAGAAGTCATCTCATAAATGGCAAGATACCGATGTCGAATCAGCCATTGTTCACCTATTAGTCGACATATTTCATCGAGAGAAGCTTTCAGATGATAAATTCAGAATATCGGCATGGATTTGACAGACAAACAGTGGTCAGCTATCCAGCCACTCATCCCTGACCCACCCCGGCGCCCTGACGGCAAGGGTAGGCCCTGGCGGGATGCTCGTGATGTGATGAATGGCAAATGACAACAATATTGTAAGTATCGCGACCAAGCTTGTTGCCATAGCACAATAACAAGAAACTTGTATTAAATACTAGCTTTAGAACATCGATTTTATGTGTATTTTCAAACCAGTTGGGCAAGAAACGAGCCACCTTTCTGCGGGGTAACGTCACGCTTGATCCGCTTGACGCTTGAATCCCTTTTCTTTAGCGTCCGTGGGCGGTAATTGTGATCAATCCACGTTTGAAGTTGCTTCGCCATTGATTGCAACTTTGTCGCATTAAAAAAAGAAATTTAGAGGATATTGCGGTCCTTTAGCAGCTCTGCAAGCAGGACGGCACCCTTGGCGGAGCCCATCTTTTCGTTGTGCGACAGGAGCACGTACTTTATTCCGTTGTCAAAGGCGGTGTCCTTGCGGAGTCTGCCGACTACGGTAGTCATGCCGTCGTTCAGCTCCCTGTCGATCCTTGGCTGCGGGCGCGTCGGGTCGTCGTGCACCACAATGTAGTCTTTCGGCGCAGACGGCAAGCCCTTTATCGACACATTCTTCGAAAATTTCACCATCTCCTTCTTGACTTCTTCGGGCTCTGTGGTCTGCTTTGTTTCCACGAATACCGATTCGGTGTGGCCATCCGATACGGGAACCCTTGTGCAGGTGCAGCTCACCTTGAGCGGCGCCGGCGCAATCGAGCCGTTGTTCATGCCGCCCAGGATCTTTTTCGTCTCAACCTGTACCTTTTCTTCTTCTTTCGGTATGTAGGGGATAACGTTGTCCATTATGTCCAAGGCAATGACGCCCGGCGACCTTCCCGCGCCAGAAAGCGCCTGCATCGAGGTCATGAACACCTTTTCGATGCCGAACTTATCGAGTATCGGCTTGAGCGTTATGGCCATTCCTGTAGTGGTGCAGTTTGGCAGCGGCGCGATAAAGCCCTTCCAGCCGCGGATCTTTCTTTGGACGTTCAAGAGTTCTGCATGGTTGTCGTTGATTCCGGGTATCAGTATCGGGACGTCTGATTCGTAGCGGAAAGCGGCGGCAGTGCTGATTACAGGCGTGGTCTTGGCAAACTTTGGCTCCACTATTTTTGCGTCGTCTGATTCAAGGGCGGTAAAGATAAGATCGAAATTCTCCGGCTTGATGTCGTCCACCCTGCTGACGACCATGTTCTTGACGTACTCTGGCACTTCTTCCCTGTTGTGCCAGCGCAAGATGCCGGAATTTGGATCACGAATAGCGTCGACGTATTTCTTGCCGGCCGACCTTTCAGAGGCGGACACCTGCGTCAGGTCAAACCACTTGTGCTTGTTAAGCGCAATGACAAATTCTTGGCCCACTGCACCCGTGGCCCCGATGACTGCTACCTTGAGCATATAGAGGCGAATTTGTAAATGGAACTAATAATCGTTAGCCTGCCACGGCTCTGTCGAAACCAACCGTTCTTGACCATCTAGTCGACATATCTCATTAGAACAAGCTTTCTGGTAGCATCATGCCGCATACTTGATGAAAGAGTCGAGGTACGTCAGGATGGCCAGGACCATGTTACGCATCCTGAGACACGCCAGGATACCATTATTCTTTCGTAAGAAAAGCAACCAAATAACCGCATATTCACCATATGGCAGCACGTCGTGCTGCTGGCGATACGCCAGTACGAGGGCAAGAGCTACCGCATGTTTGCGGAATGGCTGGTTGAGGCTCACTACCTGAGGATGTTCCTGCAACTATCAAAAATACCGCATTTCTCCACGCTGCAGAAATTCACCGATAGAATCGGCGGTACCATATTGGAAAGGATAATCACTTCCTTCATCTGTCTAACAGACATCAAACAGATATTCCTTGGTACGGATTCTTCTGGGTTCAAGCCAACTCACCGCATGCATC
Organism: Nitrososphaera sp.; assembly: GCA_035283265.1. Taxonomy (GTDB): domain Archaea; phylum Thermoproteota; class Nitrososphaeria; order Nitrososphaerales; family Nitrososphaeraceae; genus Nitrososphaera. The sequence continues at coordinate 524 of DATEUD010000032.1, read as the reverse complement.
GCAGTACTACACTGAAAGAGCAGAATTGAGAAGGAAATACGGCAAACTGTCGTTAGGAGCAGATGTTCTGAAACAGGTCATCTGTACCATAAAGATAAGGCGCGCACCTGCCAGGCATGATAATGTAGACTTCAAACCGCTGGTGGAAAGGACGTCAGACATCATGCCGTTGTCGATAGTCGTGGCTTGACTGACAAAGGCTATGATAGCGAGGAGAACCACGTGTTTGTCAGGGAACGACTTCATGCCTTCAGTATCATACTACTTCGGTATCAAGACGTACCTGTATGGCGAACTCATGGCAGGTACCGAAAACAGCTGAAACGCGGCTATTCAGAAGTGCTGTACAACCAGCGTAACAAGGACGAGACCATAATATCTGTCATTAAGCGGTTGTTTGGAGAGCATATTTCATCTAGACTAGTCAGGACACAGAACAGGGAATTAACATTTCGATGCATCGCCTACAACATGCATAGACTGACCAATATTCTTGTGTTATTGGTGATGGTTTCTACACGGCC
>DATEUD010000031.1:0-3402 GCA_035283265.1 Nitrososphaera sp. | reverse complement strand
TTAAGGGTTATATAACAACGTCCATGCTGACCAGTACTTCAAAATTTGTATGGGTAGCCGCCGTCGCGTATCTGGCTTTCTTTTTCGCTCTCGCCTCCGGGATGATAAATGCGATAATTGAGGGTAGGAACATTGCCGGCTTTATACTTCCGACGCGCGCAGCCCAGACGATTGGTGAGACAGTCGTCATTACGCTGGTACTTTTCATAGGTATGGCCGGCACCTTCATGCTCTACCACTCGGGAAGATCGACAAACCCAAAGGTGCAGCAGGCATTGCTCATAGCGGGCTTTGGCGTGCTTGGCATTGCCATGCTCATTGGCTTTATACTGGTGAACGTCAAACTGTGATCAAGCTGTCTTTGTAGACGACCTGCGTCCCGGCAGCAATTGATTTGTGTTCCACCACCGCGACCACAATGTCGCTTCCTGTTCGCTCGACGCTCAACATGGCTGCGCTCTTGCTCTGCAAAAGCCTCCGGCTTGCCGGCGACTGGAGCCAGCCGCCGTCCTTTCTGTAGCGCAGCATGCTTGTCGCAAGCACCGGGACGTTTTCGTCCACGCCGCGCCTTACCAGCAGCATCAGCAGCACCGACAGCAGGTGGTTCAGGTTGCCTGTTTTCTCCCGCGCCCGGAACAGGTTGTAAAAGCTGTTAACAGAGTCAAAAATTACAAGCGAGCTTGTGTCCATCGATTCCAAGGCGTCTTTTATCATTGGCATGAGCCTCCCCTCTGACGGTAGGTAGATGTCAATTCTGTTGGCAGGAATGAACCCTGCATGAAAATAAGCGGTAAAGGTGGTGTCGAGGTCGATATAGGTCACCTTTTCAAACTGCGACGCGAGGTGCGCGGTGAAGCAGAGTTTGGCATACGGGTCGCTGAACATCAGCGTATTTAAGCAACGCGTGCTCAGTATCCTGCCGGACAATTGCTGTTCTATTGCATGAGGTTGGATATAACGTGAATGAAATCGACGAACAAATAAGGCGTGACTTTGCCGTGACGAAAAAGATCATCTACATGAACAACGGGGCCATTGCGCCGACTCCGCTGTCAACGATAAAGGCGGTGACTGATTTCATGCTGAATTGCGCCGAAAACGGACCCGACGCGCCGCAGACTGCTGACTACGTTGTGTCGTTGCTTGACGAGGTGCGCACAAGGGTGGCGCACCTGATAAGCTGCGAGCGGGACGAAGTGGTGCTTGTACAGAGCACCACCGAGGGGCTCAACATTGTGGCAAACGGGATTGGCTGGAAATCAGACGACGCGGTTGTAGTGAGGGGCGGCAGACACGAACATTATGCCAACTATTTGCCTTGGGTTTCGCTGTCGCAGAGAAAGGGCGTGCAGCTGAGAGAGCTTGCCATAGACGGAAATGGTTTCTGTGACCTTGGTGAGCTGGAAAAATTGATCAAGGGCGCGCGGCTAATCACCATGAGTCACGCGCTGTACAACACCGGCGCGATAATGCCCTTGGAAGAGGTCGGTAGGATTGCAAGGGAAAACAACGCACTGTTTTGCGTCGACGCGGCTCAAAGCGCCGGCACAATTCCAATTGACGTGAAAAAGATAGGCTGCGACTTTATGGCGTTCCCCGGCTTCAAGTGGCTCTGCGGCCCGACCGGCATCGGCGCGTTCTATTGCAGCAAGAAAGCGTCTGAAACCCTGTCGCCGCCGGCCATCGGGATCGAGTCGGCCGCGCTGTCAGAGCAAAACGTAATCGAGTATTTTGACATGCCAGCAAAATTTCAGGCGGGCTTTCGCAATTTCCCCGGGGCGGCCGGGCTTGAAGCGTCGTTAAGATACATACTCAGGGTGGGCCTTGGGAGCGTCAGGAAAAAGAACATGAAGATAGCCGGAGCCTTGCGCGACGAAATTTGCAAAATCCCGGGGGTCAGGATGTACGGGCCTGACGACGAAAGCAAGAGAACGTCAATCGTCACATTCATGGCGCTGTCCGATTCTTCGACCTTAGTGAAAAAGCTGGAGCAGAACAGCATAATATTTGCTGCAAGGGACGTCGGCGGCGGCAAGAAAGCGGTAAGGGCGGCGCCCCACTTTTTCAACAGCGAAGAGGAATCGGTGGCTGCTGCAAGCTACGTAAAGAGCTTGCTTTGACTATTTTTTCTTCTGGTCGCCTTGACCTTCAATCACGATCATTGTCAGCGTAGATCGCACTTTGTCAATACGCCTGACATGCCAAGTTATCGTTTCTCTTAATTTGTCCATTGTATCTGACCTGATTTTTGCAATAATGTCGTACACTCCATAGACGCCTGACACTTCAACAGCTTCTTGAAGTTTCTTTATTTCTTTGATGATTTCTTCTTCGGAACCTAGGTCGCAGTTTATAAGGACGTATGCTGTTGGCATAGGGAATCATGGCGCTGTGAGTAATTAAACAGATCGTATTATTCCACCTCAATCAGGGTTATTAATGGCGCGCCGGCTCCAAATCATATATGAGGGTGCTCGACCTCACGATGGCGATTACGCCGTCTATCAGAGTATTCCCGGGCTCGCCCCGGCCGTCATTTATCCCATGGTCCAGGTTTGACTCCCATGGGTACGACTCTGAGGCGATGTTCATGAGTACCCACACTGGCACGCACGTCGACGCCCCATCCCACTTTGCTCCCGGCCTTGCAAGCATTGATAGGATTCCTGCAAGCAGGCTTGTATGCCGCGCCGTCTTGGTAAGGACGAAAAAGCGCGCAAACCAGCTAATAGAGCGTGAGGACCTTACAGACGAGCAGATAGGCGAAGGCGACGCAGTGGTGATCGCGACCGGTTGGGAAAAGCGCGCAGCAAGCAGCAACTACATGACCGAAAACCCAGGATTGTCAGGCCAGGCTGCAGAATACTTGGCAAGGAAAAAGGTCAACGCAGTCGGGATCGACGGGCCAAGCATCGACGCCGGTACTGACAGCAAGTTCACTGCCCACAATATCCTGCTGCCGCGCAACATTCTTGCTGTCGAAAATCTGTGCAACACAAGCAAGATAACAACAAACCGGTTCACGTTGGTGTTGGGCCCACTCAAGCTGGGTGGCGCAACGGGATCGCCGGCCCGCGCACTTGCGATCGTCTAAAAGGTGTTGTATACTAGTTCAAAAGTATCTGCATTCTTCGAAATTCTCGGAGAATGGGTAAGCCAATCCGCCCTAAATTCCACACTAAACTCTGATACTACACATCTACACTATACGTAGCGGACGATACAAATAGTAAAATTACGCATATGTACGTAGTCTGTTCTGGTTGGAGTAACAGTGCATCGGACAGTCACTTCTACCCGAAAGGTGTTCAACCACAGTGCTCTATATTAGTTCAAATGAGTCTCTGCTAAAAAGGAGACATTCGAGTGGTATGATCGTTGCAATAATGGCGGCAGGAATCC
>DATEUD010000030.1:0-5508 GCA_035283265.1 Nitrososphaera sp. | reverse complement strand
ACGATCCAGAGCTGATGGAAAAGATAGAGCTTGATCTCAGAGAAGAGCTGACCCGGATGATAGACGACAGAATGCCAGCAGCTGAAATCGGCTCGCACATTGAAATGATCAAGACCGACCTCGAAACTGCAAGAGCGGTAGTAGTTCCAGAGTTCCCGCTTGCAGTTGTAGTTCTTGCATCGGTGGCCACTTCGATCCTGGCTGGAACACTCTACGCCAGAAGGAAAGGAGGAGTTTACTTCTAACCTCTTTTACTTTTTCTTGCTTTTCTGGCCGCTTTCAGCTTTATCTACGAGCGCCCTTTTCTTAGTCACTAAGGTTGAGCTCTTACGACGCACGACTGCTTGCTACGCGCATGCTCTGAATCGCCAACCGGCATCTTTGGCACCTTTTCCTTTGTGCAAAGTACCCTGAACAAAGCTGCGTTGGATGCCGACACATCATCTTCATATTGAGAACTTGTTGAATTTTTTGCTTCCACGGCTAAGACTAATATGGTATTTAACGACACTAGCGCATGCTTATCTTGGCGGTTTCATGGGGCTTGAGCTTGTCCCAGAATGCGCCAAACGTGATGCCAAGCAGCCCCCAGAACATGCTTACGGTGAGTGCACTTGCGATTCTAAATCCAATCACAAGATCCATTGGCGCGGTTATTTTGTCAGGGCTTGCGGGCATTGCGAAATATGCGCCTGCCATAATGGCAGCATACACTGTGGTGATTATCGCTTTCTTTGCCTGCAACGCGCCCATTTTGTGATAGAGCAATGCAAGCCCGAGTGTGCTAAATCCAGATATCGCAAGGTAAGCAAGGTACAAGCCCTGGCGATACATGATAGTGTCTGGGTCTCCCACCGCTGGCGGGTTCGCAGGGTATTTCAACGCGGGCATCAGAAACAACGCAAACCACATAATTCCGGCGACAACGAGCGCTTTCTTTATGTTGTTCGAGCCCGGGACTGAATCGCGCCCGTAGGCGAAGACTATCCCAAACAGCGAGCCTATTGAAAGCCCAATAATCGTGCCGGCTGCGATCTCTCCTCCCCTCTGCCAGAAGCGGTAGGCCGCAAACTCGATTGGGTTGATTATTTCGCCATTCTGCTCAGCATTTTGTAGTTCAATCTTTATTGCGCGATCGATGTACGGCTCGACAACGACCTGGTTCACAGCGCCTAAGATTGTCCCGGCGATTGCCCCCGAAATGAGGGTGATGGCGATAAAAGTGATGGCTTTCATGAAAGATCAGAATAAGTTTAGTGGCACGGAAATCCCGCTGAATGCCTCATGTCGTGGTAGAATTCGTGTGCCCAGTTATTACCCGGATCGCCTCCGCTGCCGTCAGCCGGCACGGTAAAGCCAAAAACTTCGCCCTGGTCAAATCCTACCAAAAATACTCCAAACGCGAGCACTCCAAGTAGAATGCCGACTGCGATCTTGGGCACCCCTACAGATGTTTTTGTGATCTGGTTGCTTTCAGACATTTCAACTCAGATGCAGACGGGTATTATATAAAGAATCGGATGGTTTATCCAACGTACAGAATAAATGCGCCGCCCTGCTTTTGTTGTATAATGCACATGTACGTCAGGGCGCTGGAAAAAGTTGCCAGCAGGTACGCTCCGAGCAGGGCGCTTTCGTTTGACGTCGTGCACGTCTTTGCAGCATTGCAATTGATAGAAAGCAGGGGCAGGACGAGCAGGGGAGCGCTATCCAGAGGACTCGTCCTTGGCGAAGGGACCGTCAAAACGCTGGTAAAGCACCTGAAGATGCACGGGCTAGTGCAGACTTCAAACGGCGGCACGAAAATGACTGCCAAGGGAAAAGGCATATGCGAAGGGCTGCTGTCGGCGATGCCGGCTGAGATAAGCCTGCCCAGATGCTCCGTTGCCCTTGGCAAGTTCAACTACGCAGTGCTTGTCAGCGAGTTCGGCTTTGCAATCAGGTCCGGGATAGAGCAGCGGGACGCGGCTATCAAGATGGGCGCGACTGGCGCTACCACACTCCTTTTCAAAGAGGACAAGTTTGTCATGCCGGTCAGCAGCCACGATTCACTAAAGAAGGAGCCGCAGGTGCGCAGGATGCTGGTTGAGAAATTAAACCCAAAAGAGGGCGACGCAGTGATAATAGGGAGCGCTGACAGCAACGAAAAAACTGCAGAGCTCGCAGCCAAGAGCGCGGCGCTGTTGACGATATTCAATCACGAGAAGCATCACTGAACTTCTTTTCGCGTGCCGTCCTTGTCGTAGGCGTATACCTTGCCGGCCTGCTCGTCCAGAGTCTTTTTGTGTGAGCCGTCGCAGAACGGCTGGTTGCTGGAAAGTCCGCACATGCATATCCATTTTGTTTCGCTTCCCACTTTGACTGACATCGGACCCTTATCTTCCTTCCTGACCAATCTTGCCATGATGGCAGTTGCACATAGGCGGTTAAATAAACCCACCAGTAGTCCTGCGCTGACCTAGTTTTTCGGCGCTGCAAGGTCATGACTGCGTCTGGGTGCAGGTCCCTCCTTTGCACTTCCAGTCGTCAAGATTGACAAATCTCTTGCCCCGCCGGCCGCAAAAGCGGTCGACAAGCCGCATCAGGTAAATGCTAAACCCGATAGTGATGTTCAATGCGCATCAATTCTTTAAGCGTTAGCCATACTTTTGTTTCAAACCTTATATCATTCATTCATCATTAAATTGTAACCATTGGCATTTACAAGAATACTGGTATGCGTGGATGGTTCAGAGTCTTCACTAAAGGCTACCGACCACGCGATTGAAATAGCCAAAAAGCACGATGCACAGCTTATCGCCCTCAACGTCGTTGTGTCGCAGCTTGGGTATGCATACTCATCTGGCGCCTTCGGGCTCACCGTTACACCTAGCGCAATAAACGATATCTTGGATAAATCGAAGCAAGAGGCGAAAAAGTGGTTTGACAATATCGAGAAAAAGGCCGCAGCGCAAGGCGTCAAGCTCAAAGTAGAGATGGTCGCAAGCCCCAATTCCGTGGTGCCCGCAATAGTGGACTATGCGGAAAAGAACAAGGTCGACCTGATAGTGACAGGGACAAAGGGCCGTTCAGGCTTTGCCAAACTCTTGCTTGGTAGCGTCGCGGCGGGAGTTGTGACCTACGCAAGCTGCCCCGTGATGGTTGTAAAGTAGCCTATCTATTCTTGCCCTCATGTTGGAGTCGCGAACCGCATAGGCGTTCTTGGCTCCTGCTTTGCGCTTCGGGTACCGTCCTTTGCTTCGTAAGGGTCCGACTCACAACCTCTTGGACTTCGACTTGGCGCCCTGCTGCGGCCGCCTCGTCCTTTCGCTCCTCTTTTCACGACGCAATGGAAATAGCAAGCGACTGTCCCACATAGTGGTTAGCCCAAGTGATACTGGGATCTGGTTACACATCGAACAAAGATACCAATCTTTTTACAGCTGTGTTAATGAACAATTTGCAGGTAAATATCTGTGTCCGGCGCAGTGCAAAAGCTGATTGGATTCTGGCACAGGTACGAGAGCCTAAACCTGAAGATAGCATTCATATTAATATCGCTCCAGCTGATACATCTCTACTGGCTTACGGCCGACGTCGTGATTAAGAGGATAACCGGCGACAGCGCGCTGGGCCTGATGCTTGACGGCCCGCTTTTCGTGTTTTTCATAATCATAGACTATATCGAGATCCCAGCCCTGGTTGCCGGCCTGACCTACTATGCGCTGGGCATATACAAGCATGAAAAGGCAGCAAAGAATGCGCTGCTGCTGGCAATGCTTGCAGTGCAGGTGTTCCATATATTCTGGATCACTGACGAGGTGGTATACGAAACGTTCTTTGGATCGCCAAGCGCGGTAGAAATTCCGTACTATGCCGCCTGGATTGCAATACTTATAGACTATCTTGAGCTGCCGGTGATTGTCGACCTCTTTTACAAGACAATAGTAAAGGGCAAGCGTAGCTAGCTGCATGACTTCGGGCACATCGGTCACTCTTCGTTTATATCAGCAACCATTACAATAGCGGCCGTTCTTGGCGTCGATAAACCCGCTGCAGGTTATCTTATGGACTTTTAGGCGCAACGAGCATGACGTAATTAATCTTTACAATTCCCTCTCCCCGGTCATGCAGTTGGCAACTGGCGGCGACATGCTCAACTTTGGGTACTGGGATCTCGCCTCAGACCCGGTTGCAGCCCAGCACAATTTGTGCTCGCTGATAGGCGACATTGCTGAGCTTGGCTCTGCAAGGAGATTGATAGACGTCGGGAGTGGCCTCTCTGCACCTGCAGCGCAATGGAAGTCTGTTCATGATTCTCTTGACATCAGCTGTTTGAACATAAATTTCCAGCAACTGCTGGCTTCATATACGAACAGGGTTTCGCTACTAAACGCGACCTCTACCGTTCTTCCCTTTTCTGACAAGTCTGCGGATCGTGTAGTTGCATTGGAATCTGCGCAGCATTTCAGACCACTGAACAAGTTCATCGAAGAGTCCAGAAGAGTACTTCAGCCAAGTGGCCTGCTCGTTATCGCATTACCAGTTGTAACGCGCACTCATCCATTCTTTAAACTTGGAATCCTATCGTGGACCTGGTCGTCAGAGCATTATGAGCTGGAATATGTGAAATCAGCAATTGCGAACAATGGATTTGAAATTAGGGATATCAAGCACATTGGCCATCAGGTTTACGAGCCGCTGGTTGACTATTACGTTCTCCAAAGAAGCGCCCTGAGGGAGAAGATTTTGAGCAAGTATCCGGGTTTTCTGGAGAACATCCTTTACAGGTCACTTTTGAAAATGAAAGACGTATCAAGAAAGGGAATAATTGATTACGTCATCATCAAGGCACAATAGAAAAGTATACCAAAAGGCCCTGTCACTTCGGATGAAATCTAAAGCTGGTTTCAATTCGAGCAAAAGGAAGCAAAAAGTTTTTCTCCATGGCAATCCGGCGGATGTATGTTGCCGAATCAAATGCTTTGTTCATTTGTGCAAGAACGGGACATTCGTTCTCTTCATCAAAAAAAGCATTATGTCCCAGCATTAATGCTACGTTCTTGCCCCGAAGTCGCTTGGGCAGATTGTGTGATGTCCGGCTCTTTCTTTGCTGCGCCATCAGGGATTCGAATAGGCTCAATTTCCTGAAGCACCAGGTCAATATTGCCACCTTCATCGAGCTTTGCGACTGCCATCAGGTAAATATGAACGCCATCCTTTTCTTCTTTCTTGAAGAATCCGAACGTCGATTCGTTCGTCTTCTCTAGGAATTCTATCAGCTCCTGGTCGTTCACGGCTGTATGCTTGTTCTCGATCGCTCTGAGAACCCATGCCCCAGTATTACTGGGATCCAGTTTGTAGCACTTGTCGTCTGAATACTGCAAGGAAATGCTGAATTTTCGCCCTCCCGAACCGGTAAGCACGAAGATGATCATATTGCTGGTCCGAGCTGGGTCCAAAACCTCCACTGCTACTATGCAATTTTTCCCACTGGTCCAGGCATCCACACATTGTTTCAAATATTGT
>DATEUD010000029.1:0-5000 GCA_035283265.1 Nitrososphaera sp. | reverse complement strand
GAACAAGGCGTTCGACATTTCAAAAGAATCAGCAGAGTTGCCGGCATACGCGGCGGTCTACCTTATCTGCAAGAGGCTTGCTGAAACGAGCTAGATATTTTTCTAGTAGAATACTATCGCTTGCGTTTTAAGTCCGAGCTGCATGGTGGTTGGGCATCGAAAAACGTTTTGCCATTCTGCGCATTGCCCCTTGCAGGCAGTCTTGCCTTTGTCGTGTTTGGAATTCTTTCACCCAACGCGACCGCGCAGCATGACCAGGCAGCAATGACGGCCTTTCGTATCTCTACATGCTGACCAAAAGTGCCGCGACTATGGCAACGGCTTCCTCAAGGTGAGGGCCGGTACCGGCGGGGCCGTAGCGCCGCAGACCTGGTTCTTACCGAAAAACGCAGACATCAAGGTTGGCGAAACGGTCGTGTGGTACAACCGACCAGCGTTGCAGAGCCCCACACCGTGACCTTTACGTTCGGAGATCTCCCGGGAATGCATCCGCCGTTCATCATCAGCAACGCCACCAAGCTCATGCCTGCATTGCAGGATTCAAATGCAGAGCCGCTTGCCTTCCCCGGCAAAAACTGCACAAACGTGGTCGTTGCATGCAATCCCAGATCGTGGAACCTGACTGTAATAGACGCCTATGATGAAGTCATGTACCTGCCGCCCAACGGCGACTACGCGATCGCCGGGACACCGCAGTACGTCAACTCGGGTTTCTTGTGGCCGGAGGACCAGGTGCCGCGAGGGCTCCCGCCAACTGAAACGTTTAGTGTGACCTTTGAAAGCGAAGGGACGTACGACTATATCTGCATCTTGCACCCGTGGATGGCAGGTCCAGATGAACGTCACCCAATAATGGATCAAACCCTCTTTTTCTTTTTTTAATAAACACATTAAAGGGTCTTGCTGGATAATCACTCCGATTGTGGGACACGTACAATGAGGACAAAGCGCCGCGCGCAGACATTGGCAGGATAGTGCGAATCGCGGTATTTGCGGCCCTCGGAGTCATCATATTTTCTATTGTAGGCAACCAGTCCGTGAACCTCCTCATGAACGTGGAAGAGTTTGGCGAGGTCTTTACAAAGCCGCTTTACTACCTGACCTTCTCAGGCGCGATCCTGGCGGCCATCGCCCTTGTGCGCGTGAATTTCGTAGCGCGCCACTCGGTGACATGGTACGGCATCAGGATGCTGATAAACTTCCTGAGGCGCGGCAACTACGAGTCCCAGAACAAAGTATCGCGCTATTCCGAATTTCAGATGAGCAGGGCAAGCTTTGCGCTGTGGCAGCTCACAAAGGTGGTGCTCTTTGCGCCACTCGTTGGCAACATCTTGTTTGGCATGGCCGCAGAATACTTCATGCAGGGAAACGACATAGGCCTCGGCTCGATCGGAGGCATATTTGCAATCCCATTTGCAGACATCTCGACGGACGGGAGCTATGCGCGACAAAACGTGATGTCGATGTTCCCGGCGCTCACGCTCTTGGTCCCACCACTCCTGGCGGCGGTGGGGCTGCGCCTGCTCATTTACGTCGGCGTATCAAGTACGGTCAACATCGTCTCCCAATACGCTGTCGACTCTAAGGTGAGCAAGCCCAAGTTCCTGTCTTACATTTCAACGATGGAGATCGTTGCCGGGGTGGCGATATTCTGGATCGGATTTAACATGTTCTTTTCAAGCAACATCGACTACAACACAAGGTATGCAATAGCTGGCACGCTGACGCTCGGGGCCACGTTCATCGGATATGGAGTTCTGGACAGAAGGCACGCAAGGGTGATAATCTACCCCAACAAGAGGCACATGTATTCCAGACTTTTCACCGCGGCCGTAGTCGTGGGGCTGGCAGGGTCAATAATGATAGTGAACAACAGCATAGCAGACACCAAGAAAGAGTTGAACGGCCCCTACATCGCCCAGCAGATAGAAGTCAATCGCCACATGCACGGGCTTGATGAAATAGAAGTTGTAAATTACGATGTCACTCAGCCGTTGATCTCGCCCTCGGCCATACAGTCGACGGTGGAGCAGAACAGCGATGTATTGGGCAACATCAGGCTGTGGGACGAGGCAAACTCCGAGACAAGGCTTGTACAGGAGCTCGGGCAGAGGAGCGACCTTACCTATTTTGACTTTGATGTACTTAGGTTTGGCGGCTCCATGTACTGGACTGGCACCACCGTGCCAGTTGTACCTCCAAACGTGGCGCAGGATAACAAGTGGTTCTCCCAACACATCAAGTATACGTATTCTGACGTCGGCATGAAGATGCTTGACGCCTACTCTGGGAGCATCGTCGACGAGGGCCAGTTCTTCAACCAGCGCAGAGTCTATTACGGCGAAAGTGGCGACGGCCTGTTCAGCACGTACTGGTCTGCATATTCCGTTGACAGGCAAGAAAGCAATGAGCTTGGAGGATTCTTTTACAACGGTACAGGAGGTGTGGACATTGCACCCCCGCTGAGCTGGATGTTTGAGCCAAACTTTATGGTCTCTGACACTGGCACGCCTGTGCATGTGATGAGGTACAAAGACATCCACGACAGGATGGAACTTCTGTATCCGTATTTCGTCTACGAGTTTGGATTTGGCAGCACGCCCACAAACCCCCAGCTGAAGGAAGTCGAGGCGTTTGCAGTAACTGACGGTACAAACACCTACTGGCTGATGCCACTTGTAGTTGCAATCAACACTTCAAATGTCCCATGGAGCTCGACCGCTTCCTCCAGCTTTATGCTCCAACTGGTTGGCTATTCGCTGATCGACGCCTACGACGGAACCGTTCAGATCATCGTGACAGGTGACGACTACTTTTCAGAAATGTTCCTCGACCAGTACGCGGGCATTGGCACCACAAGAGATGTCCCCGAGTGGCTGGCAGGCCAGATAAGGTACCCCGAAGAAATGTTCATCTGGCAGGTTTCCAAGTTCAATACCTACCACATCACTGATCCCGAGACATTCATCGAAACGAAGGACTTTTACGCGGTAGCCGACGACTCGGACGAGCTCATGCCACTTTATGCGTTCGCCAAGCCGCCGGGATTTGAAAGACCCGAGTTTGTAGGAATGCAACCCCTCCAGCTGAAAGAGTCGCAGTCAAACGATCTAGTCGGCTACATGATAGTCCAGAACGACCTTGAGGACCTGGGCAGGATGACGTTTTATTCGATACCTACGGATTCGCCTTTAAAATTCATCGGTCCTGCGATCGCCAAGACCACACTTACCGGCAGTCAGGAATATGAAGAAGCCAAAAAGCCTTTTGACAAGGCCAACCCTCTGCCAGGCGAAAAATTCTTGTACAGGGTAGGCGACCATGACGTCTACTTTATCCCGGTTTTCGTCAACACTGGCGGCAAGCAGATAGGCATCGTAGGCGCGGTTGGCGCCGCTTCGGCCACCGGGACGTACCATGTAGGTCTTGGCGACACTCCTGCGAAGGCATTTGAGAACTACCTGCAAAAGCTGTCCGGCGCTGAGCCGAATGGCCAGCCGCTGGCCGGCAACCAGACTACGCCTGACAGGGAAAGCAGAATTCAGGATCTTGAGAAGGTGTTTACCGGCGCCGGGCTGACCGTGATCAGACCGACTGCCATTTCCGCGCCTGTAGAATTCAGGGAAGCGCAAGCAGCATACAAGGCAGAATCTGACCTGGTTCAAGCGCGAGCAGCAATCCGCGATTTCATACAAGAGTTTGCGCCGCAGGGCACGCGCGTATACGAGTGGCAGAAAGACACAACGGCCAACTTTGGCGTACTGCGCGAAGTAGACGGCATAGTTGAAAGCCATTATATTTCAATAGAGGTAGGCTAAATGCCAGTGCTCGTTGTAGACAACTTGTCGCCGTTTACGCCGGACATACTTGCCTGCTTTGGCAAGCTCGGCGTTCCATATGTTTACAAAAAGTTCTCCGAAATGTCAGATTCTGATCTTACCAGGTGCGACAAGGTGATACTGTCAGGCAGGCGCAGGAACAGCAAGGAGATAAACGCCGCGAATTCAAAAATAATAAGGCAATGCCACAACGGCGGCAAGCCGCTGCTTGGCATCTGCTACGGGGCAGAAATAATAGCGCTCACACTTGGCGGATCTATTCGAAAGATGCCTTCCCACGTCCTGGGCACAACGCCAGTGTCGGTATCCCGCCCAAATCTGCTGACTGAAGCAAAAAAGTCAATTTCGGTGTACGAAAGCCACGGCTACTGCGTCGCAAGGCTGCCTGCAAATTTCAAGTCGCTTGCAAGCTCGCTGTACTGCGAGCACGAGATATTTAACAGCGGCAAGATTTACGGGACGCAGTTTCACCCCGAAAGGAGCGGGAGCGACGGCCTAGCGCTTCTGCAGAACTTTTCTGCCAAGCTATGAGAAGGATTTTATTTGCTTGAAAAACAATCCATACATCTTGGAGCCGCAGCCGGAACATTTCATCAGCCTACCACTGGTAAACAAGAGCGAAGAAAGCGCCAGCCTGCCGCTGGTCGTAAACGTCGTGGCAAAGTACTGGGGTGAGGACATTGCGCCCCAGTCTGCCGGCGAAGCAAGGGGCGCGGCAATGATCGACGGCATCATGCTTACGGAAAGTCACGGCTTTGCCTCATACATTTACAAAAGCTCGATAAAGGACCTGAAAAGGCGGATTGACCAGGGCATACCGCCGATTGTCATAATGCCAGGCATTCAGGGGACGGTGCAGCACGCCATGGTCGTGTCAGGCTATAGCAGCGAGGAGCGCAGGATGCTCACGTACGTGCCAGAGCCGGACACCATGGGCGCGATCCCAGAAGGCAAGTTTGAGCAAGACTGGGAGCAAGACGACATGACTGCGATAATAATTATCCCGTCAGACATGACGGACCTCCTAAAGAATGAGAGCCTGAATTTCGCCAAATCAAACAGGGTCTGTTTTGAGGCTGAAGGGCTGCGGCAGCGCGGCAAGGTAAACGAGGCGATTGAAAAGCTGTGCAAGGCAACCGAGATCGAGGCGGACAACGCGCA
>DATEUD010000028.1:0-10616 GCA_035283265.1 Nitrososphaera sp. | reverse complement strand
CCCACGTTTGCAGTGTGGCTGTCGCTCGTGCTATTCTCTGCAAAGCGCAACCTGCGCCTTCCATCGTTTTCCAAGAGGATAGCTGAAAGGTTCATGCAAAAGGAAAAAGCCGAAAAGCTGATCGCCTCGACAAACTCGGCTATATCTGACCTGTGTCAAATGAGTCGGGAAAATTTCAATTCAAAAAAGGCGATCAAGACGTTTGCAGTGGGGATGGCCATAACATTCATGGCGTTTGTCTTCCAGGGCATATCGTTCATGGTGCTTGCAAACGCAGTCGAATACGAAATTGGGTTCTTTGACTCGTTCATGGCGACGGCGGCCTCGACTGCTGTTGCAAGCCTGCCGATAACGATTGGGGGATCGGGATTGAGCGAGCTTGGCATATGGGCATATATCACAAACCTGAGCGGCATACCAGACCTTGAGACAGTTGTAAACGACTCGCAGCTGAACGTTATAATAGCGTGGAGGATAGCGACGTATCACGTGCCGTTGGTCATCATGTGGGTCGCCCTGATGAAGCTCGCAATCGGCAAAGTTACGCCCACGAGCCTCGGCCATCCGGGCACTGGGAACAGCCCGGATGACAAGCCGAAAGAGGGCAATGCGACAAAATAGAAAAGTGACCACTGCGCAAAAGAACACATAAGATTTGCGGACAAATTAATAGTCGTTACGGGCGCTTCCTCCGGCATTGGCAGACAGGCCGCGCTTGATTTTGCAAAACAGGGCGCCGGGCACTTGATCCTCGTGTCAAGGTCTGAGCAGAAATTGTCCCAGCTGGCCCGCGAGATAGCAGGCATATCACCGGGCTGCAGCCCCGTTCCATACGCATGCGACGTGTCTGACAAGGCGAAGGTGCTCAAGATGGGAAATGACATTTTGGACAGGTTCGGCCGCGTGGACGTGCTTGTGAAGAACGCCGGCTTTGCCTTTTTCAAGAGCGTCAAGAACCTAAGCATCGAAGAGATCGAGTCCATGACTGCGACAAACTATTACGGGATGGTCTACTGCACCAAGGTCTTCCTTAACTCGATGTTGGCAAGGAGATCCGGGCACATCGTGAATGTCGCGTCTCTTGCCGCAAGCTTTGGAGTCGCCGGGCTTGCTCCGTACTGCGCCAGCAAGTTTGCAATGCTTGGATTTTCAGAGTCGCTCTACCACGAACTTGCCGGGACTGGCGTGCGCGTGACGGTAGTGAGCCCGATTGCAGTCAGGACTAACTTTTTCGATCATGAATCATTTGGCGGCAGGGTGCCAAACTATGTTGGCTCGGCGCTTGACCCAAATTCAGTTTGAAGGGCTATAATTTCAGCTGCCAGCTCTCCGCGTCTTGAAATAACGGTCCCGTTCTACGCGAGAGGAGTAGTGTGGTTCAAGCACACACTGCCATATGTGGTGCAGCTAACAGTGGGAGTAGTGTCGCGCCGGCAGATGCGAGACTAGTCGTCATCGCTTTCCTCAGAAGAGGATGATGCGGCCGGCAGGTCTGACTCGACGTCCATCAGCTGGAGCTCCTGCAATTCAAAACGGTAGATCGCTTTCATATCGAGGTCAAACTTTGTCTTGAGAAGCTCGAGTAACTTGGCGCCAAGCGGAGCCGTGAACAACTTGACCTTGAACTCGTATACAAAGCCCTTCATAAAATCAGATACCTTCATTGACCTGGGGACATCGAGACCCTCGACTATGGTCCTGCCGTCGGGCATTGCCTCGTACACTTGTATGTCGACTTTAAAGTCGCTCTCGTAAATGTCGAGGATGTAGCCGGTCCTTGCAATAGTCTCGGGCTTGCCGAACTGGGCAGACTTTATCTCGTCCTCGGCCCACTTTGGAAGTCCCTCCTGCTGAGAGCCGCCCTCGCTTTTTGTCGCCTTTGCCCTTCGCATGCTATCTCTTGCGTGGATGCATTGGATTTAATAGGTTTTCCAACCTGATTCTATTATCATTGAACGCATGTCTACAAAATATTACCACTTGGTTATTCTATTATGACATTTCTGTTTAACGGCGTTTTCACTGGCTAGTTGCCATGACGAGCTTCAGCAGCAACTGGATAAAGGACAATACGCCGAATATGTCCGAGAGGATCAAGCAGAACATCGGTCCTCAGCAACCACTGAAACCGAGAATCGAGCTTGCCAAGAACAAGATACAGGCACAGAACCAAAAGCTAGAGACCATTCTGGAAAAATTACGAGGTAAGGAAAAGTCGCTCTTCAACCAGGTAGTTTCCGCTCTTCAGCGACATGACACTCAACACGGCAAGATGCTATCAAACGAGATCGCCCAAGTCAGAAAGACGACAAAGATGATCTCACAGCTAAAGATGGCCCTGGAACAGATACAGCTCAGGCTGGAATCCACCATCGACCTCGGAGACGTGATGGTCGCAATCGGTCCGGCAATGGGCGCGCTGACGAGAGTAAGGTCAGGGCTATCAGGCGTCATGCCCGAAGTAGACAGGGAACTTGGAGAGATCAACGGAGTATTCAGCGACATCATGATGAGTGCAGGAAGCATGGGCAACACCTCATTCGCCTTTGACGCAAGCGGCGAAGAAGTAGACAAGATACTAGCAGAGGCAGGCGCAGTAGCAGAACAGAGAATGACTGACAGCTTCCCGGACGTCCCGGTAGGGTCTTCCTCAAGCGGCAGCAGGACTGGAACAACAAGCGAGAACGCTCAGTTCTAAGCCACCCTCTTTCCTTTCTTTTTTCTTTTTCAGAATTTATCTTACGGTTACAGATTTTGCCAGATTCCTCGGGTAGTCCGGGTCTACGTTCTTGGCAAGCGCCATCTGGTAAGCAAGTATTTGCAGAGGGATGACTTCCACTATCGGGTAGTACGCCTCTTCGTTTAGGTGAGGTATTTCGATCCAGTAATCGTAGACGTCGTCCTTGCGGTCTGAAATTCCAATGACCGTGGCGCCCCTCGCCTTTATTTCATGCGCGTTTGAAATCGTGTCACTGAACGTGGCATCGTGCGGGTTTATCATTATGACAAACGTATTCTTTTCCATCAGCGCGAGCGGCCCGTGTTTCAGTTCGCCTGCCGCGATCCCTTCTGCATGGACATATGCGAGCTCTTTCAGCTTAAGCGCGCCTTCAAGCGCAATGGCGTAGTGAAGCGACCGGCCAAGCAGGTAAATGTCGGACGCATCCTTCATGTGTTCTGCCACTCTCATGATGCTTGCCTGGTTGGCTAGGATGTTTTCCACCGCTATTGCAAACTCGGCTTTTTCAGTCCCAAGGCATTTCTTGCACAGCCTGTCGGTAATGTTGTAAATGAGCGCCAATTGTCCGGTAAAGCTCTTGGTCGCCGCGACTCCGATCTCGGGGCCGCAGTTTGTCAACAGACAGGCGTCGCTTGTCCTAGCAAGCGACGACGTCGTGACATTGACTATTGAAAGTATCTTGGCTCCCTGATTTCTTGCGAGCCTGACAGAATCCAAAACGTCGGCGGTTTCGCCACTCTGCGAAATTGCGACCAGCACCGAATTGCTGTCCATCGACGCGAGCGCATACTGAGATTCGCTTGACACGACCGTCTCTGCTCTTATCTTGCCAAACCTTGCCAACAAGTGCTTGAAAATGAGCGCAGAATGGTGGCTGGTGCCGCTTCCAGTGACGTAGACATCCTTTGCATTTGCCAGTATGTCACAGAACTTGCTCATCACTACCTCATCCTGCCTTCCTGCGTACACCACTGTCAGCCGCTGCTCGTTTATTTCCTTGAGAGTGTAGTGCGCGTACTTGCCCTTGTCGATGTCGCCCAGCTCCCACGCCACTTGCGTGATTGGATGCGCGATGGGCTTGCCTTCAAAATCAAAGATTTCCAGTTTCGAATTGTCGACGACGCAAATGTCGCCATTTTCAAGGAATATCGCCTTGTCCGTGTACTCCAGGAACCCAAGCACGTCGCTTGAAATAAAGTAGCCGTCGTTTGCGACTCCGATTACAAGAGGCTCTTCGTATCTTGCCGCGCAGATCGTGCCGTCTTGAAAGACCGCAACAAAGGCATAGTTGCCCCGAAGCCTCTTGCAGGTTTCGATCATTGCCTCCTTGATTCCCTTGCCGAACTGAATTTCCAAAAGATGTGCAATCACTTCACTGTCGGTTTCGCTTGCGAAACTGTGGCCTAGAGCAATCAGCTCTTCCTTTAGCTCCTTGTAATTTTCAATGATGCCGTTATGGACTACCGCAATGTCGTTATTGCAGGCGGAATGCGGGTGGGCGTTCTTGTCAGTCACGCCGCCGTGGGTCGCCCACCGCGTGTGGCCGATGCCGATCCTGCCGGCCATCTGGCTGAGGTTCAGATTCTTATTGACTTCGACGACTTTGCCGGTCCCTTTGCGGACAAGGATGTTGCCACTGTCAAATGTGGCCACGCCGACGCTGTCGTACCCCCTGTATTCCATCCTCTGCAGGCTGCCAACCAGGATCGGAGCCGCGGCATTCTTGCCCTTGTAGCCAATAATCGAACACATCTACCCAAATCAGGCCGGTCGTGCTTAAAACTACCATCAAACTTGGCAAGCGACCGTTATGCAGATTTTGATAACGGTCTGAGAAGGAACATTGTAATGCAGTTTTATACCACTACATAATGTTATATAGTGGTATACAGCATTTATGAACATTGGAAAAGAGGCTCGTTTCAGAAAAGGAAGGGCAGGCGTCTGCCAAAAAGATCGTGGTATTCAAAGACGTTGAGCGGATGCGCGTACTCTCAAACCCTGTGGCGTGGCGCATGATGGAGCTGCTATCGAAAGGACCAATGTACCCGGCGCAGGTCGCAAAAGAGCTGAAAATCTACGAACAGAGCGCCTACTATTACATCCGCAAACTAGTCAAGATCGGCGCCGTTGACGAAGTCGGAAAAAACTTTGTCAGGGGGGGCACCGCTCGGCTCTACCAGGCGGCGAGTCCGTCGTTTGGGATCGAGATGGACTGGGGTGAAACAATGATGGGATCGCTACCTGACAGCGGCAACCTAGCTGCATCAAGATTCTTTGAAAACTTTGTTTCAGGCAGAGAGTTCCGGGGACTCTTGGTCGTTGGCGCGCCCGATCCGCATGGACCGTACAAGTCGTCGGCAAGAGACGGGCACTATGCTGTGCACCTTGCATTTTTCTTGGGGCACATCACCAGCGCGGTCCCTTCAGAGTTTGTAGTAAAGCTGGACGTCGACGCCAAGGCCGAAAAGATGCTGACCGGCAACAATCTGGTATCGATCGGAGGGCCGGGGACAAACATAGTCACCGCGGAATTCAATCGCTACCTGCCTATTAGGTTTGACGAAAAAAATTTCTGGTCAGGCCTCGTCGACGGGTCGGGCAAGCGCTTCAGCCTCGACAACCACGGCCTCATTGCAAAGATAAAGAATCCCTACGATGGCAATTCCAGCGTCGTAGTGGTCGCCGGGGTGCGATCGGCCGGGACGAAATCAGCAGTCATTGCACTTACAAACTATAGTGAAGAGGTGCTGAAAAAGTACAGCAGCGAAGACGACTGGGCGCTCGTGGTTCAGGGGTTTGACATGAACTCTGACGGGAAAATAGACCATGTGGATATTGTGAGTGGCCTATGATGCCGGCTGTGCAGCGCCACTTGGGATCTCGATGTGGAGCAGGATTTGCGGCTCCTCTTCCGTCCTGACAAGGTAGCCAGGGATGTTGACTTTTCGATTGCCTACCGAGACGTGGCCGTGGCTCACTACCTGCCTTGCCTGGTAGGGCGACTTTGTGCCTGACTTTTTCATTACTATTGTCTGGAGCCTGCGCTCAAGCAGGTCTTCGACTTTAAGGTTCAAAATGTCATCAAGGGTCGCTCCCTCCTTTGTCATGCTCAGCCTGTTCAAAAAGTTCAGCAGCCTCTTTTCTTTCTCTGCCCTTGCTTCGGTGGACAACGCTAAAAGGGCGCGCGCCTGGTTCCTGATCCTTGCGACCTCGGTCTGCGCCTTCCACAACTCGCGCTTGTTCCTGAGTCCATACGAGCCCATGATGTAGAGTTCAGCATTCAACTGGTCAGTGGTCCAAATCATCCTTGGCCTGCGGTATAGTTTCTTTGGCTTACGAGGATCTCCCAACTAGCACCACACCTATTTCTTTGCCGGTGCTGGCTTTCCAGCTGGAGCCGCGCCCGCTGCTGGCTTTGCCGCACCTGCTGCAGGTGCAGCCGCTGGCTTGCCACTTTCTTTGCCACCCGCCGCCGGGGCTGATGCCGCGTCAGCTGCTGGAGCCGCCGCGCCGGGTGCCCCTGGGATTGCGCCGTGCACCATCTTGACCTTCTTTACTCCGACTGCGCCGCCCTTCCTGCCTGTGGTCCTAGTGCACTGCCCCCTTACTCTCAGACCGAACATGTGCCTGTAGCCGCGCCAGCTCATCACCAGCTTTTCGCGCTCGATGTCATTTGAAGCTGCAAAATCAAGATCAGAAGTTATCATGTGCTGGTTCAATCCGGTGTCCGTGTTCTTCCTCCTATTCAAATACCACAGCGGGATGCCTGCCTTGGTAGGGTTGGCGATTGCCTGCTCGATCTCGCGGATCTCGCTGTCTGTCACGAACCCGACGCGCTTGTCTGGGTTAATGTTAAGAGTCTGGGTCAAAACCTGAGCAAGATTGTAACCTACGCCTTTAATTTCACTGACGGCAACTATCAATTTCTTGCTGCCCTCAATGTCCTTGCCGGCGATTCTGAGGATGTGCTTGTACTCGGAAGCGGACAAATTCAGTAGTCACGAAACAAGCTCGGCAATAAAAACCATGCTGGATGCAGCGTACAGAAAAGCTACAATATTTGCAACAAAGCCTTCTGCACAATGGCCAGCGATAGTCAAAATTGAATCCACAGGCTGGTTTTGTCAAATGTTTTGATTGTATGGTGCGTCTTGATTCATGTAAAGCATTATAAGCTGATTGCCGGCAGTGATATTGGAATAATGACGAGCAAGAAGCAAGCCGCCGTCCAGAAACTGGTGGCGACAAAGACGGCAGAGGAAATGACGTATGAAGAGTACCAGAAACAGCTGGAATTGGCAATCGAGAACCACTGATTTCTAAAAATCTTTAAACTTTTGGCGCGTAGCTTCTAACAATTTTCAGCGGATTGTATAAACGGAAAAAGAAAGGGAAGTGTTTGGACGGGCATGGACATACGGGCTTTAGAGCCTTTGGTTATTTCTGCTGAGCTTTTCTAACTGCTCATTGAAATCAATAGAGCCCGGACCTTCAGTAGGAAATTAGGATTAATACGGTATGGAAAACGTACTATGCAATTTGCATCGGAAGTGGGATTTGAATCCATTGTCTCTGCGTGAGAATTCATTTTTCCGATAGATATGAGGAGAGTGGGTTGAGGTCTGAGGTTTATCTTTCAATAGGACTGGTTAAGTAACAGCTATCCTAGCTAACTGCGATGTTGATGGACTGCTCTGATAATCTATCAAACACCTCATCATGATTCTGAACAATAGAGAAATGGGCTATCGCCAGATTCCCCACCAGCCGTGACCATCCCACGGCCCGTGCCATCCTCCATACCCATGTCCGCCCCAGTGCCCGTACATCGAGTGACCAAAGGTTCCTAACGACCGGCCCTCCGAGGTGTAGAGCACTTCGCCGTTACCGGCATCGATCACAGTCAGGTACCCTGTCTGATTTGCAGCGTTTGCCACAAAGAACGTGTATACAAGATATCCCTGCACCACGCCCATATGTCCGCCAAGCACCTTTCCATCGGTTACCTGTCTCTGTGCAGTTTCTGCGGCCGCTACAAACGACGCTTTGACGTTTTCATTGATAAAATTACTTGTTTCATTCGCAACGCTCACCGAGCCGTTTATCTCAGGCATCCCTGCTCCTGCCCACATCATCATTTTCTCTTGCTGTTGTTGTGCAGTTGCCTGTGTTATCAACGACGCTACCAAAACGGCAGACACCGCGCCCACGATCAAGATGGCAACTACAATCACCTTCTTGTTTAGAAGATTTGTTAACATGCGTAAACTTTGTGAAGAATGATTTTAACCATTGTTTACCCATGACACGTAACATAGTTACCTCAGTGCTAATCTAGGCCTGTCAGAAAGACATTTTTAGGAATGCCAATCATATTTCCAACGATAGACTTGCTGCAACTTTATATCCGTATCATTAATCCTATTAATTTGTTGTCGCTGAAGTCCGCGAAATCTGGTTAAATTGGTTCATGAATATCGCGACAGGGTTTACATCAGAAAGGATGTCATTTTGAAGTTGTCTGAATACGGAGAGCTGAACCAGAGCAAGCTGATGAGCTATTGCGGCCTGAACAACGTGAAGCACAAGGAGATAATTGACGACATGGTAGAGAAAGGCCTGATTATCAGGCTTGAAGAGCCGTGGGGCAACAAGAAGATAATCAAATACAAGGTCTCAGAGAAAGGCAGGGCAATATTTCAAGAAATACTGGAGCCGTACGAAGCGCTTTTCCCAAGGGGAGAGGCTGAAAAGGATTATGGCGACAGGTAACAAAGTTACCATAATTATTATAATACAATGGAGGAGAATGATTTAGTGGGAGAATCCAAGGACAACAAGCCTACGCAAAACATCTTTCAGATAGTGGACGAGTTAGTCCGCCAGCTAAACAAGACCAAAAAGATGTTCCTGATCATGATAGTTTCTATCATAGTAGTTGTGCCTGCGACGTTCATCGTTACCTTTGCACTAGCTGGAGGAGAATCGTTCTGGAATGGTGGGCCGCCGCATGGTGGACCTCCAGATGGTTCCGCTTTTGGTATAGCACGGGCCATAGTAATCGTGTTCGTGCTTGCATGGATAGTGATAGGAATAAGGCAGTGGTTAGTGCTTTCAAAATGGACCCAAAGATACGAGATATACAAAGAACTGCAGAAAAAGATCGACGAAAAGTTGGATTATGATAACGAAGAAAAAGGAGAAAAACAGTGAGCTTGGGTAACTATGTTACGTGTCAT
The DNA here is from genome assembly GCA_035283265.1 of Nitrososphaera sp. Lineage (GTDB taxonomy): Archaea > Thermoproteota > Nitrososphaeria > Nitrososphaerales > Nitrososphaeraceae > Nitrososphaera. The sequence goes on along the minus strand of DATEUD010000028.1, from coordinate 1,634 downwards.
GGGTAAACAATGGTTAAGATAAGTGGAGCCGAACATTTAGCACGATAACTTCAAAATTCGTATTGCCTGTGGAGCTGGCTGCGGCAACACTCGCCTTGGTCCTGATAAATGCAGTAGGAAACGTGGCGGTGGTACTGAAGGTGGGACCTACGCCGGTGCTTAGCCTAGCCGCAATGGTGCTGGCGACGGCAGCGTTTGTTGTGTCGTGGAAGCAGAGGTCATATCTAGTGGCAGGATTGCTGGCTGCAAGTGGCATCATCTTCATGGTGCCTGCCCTGAATTCAATGGGGTACTCTCTAGAGGTCATCGTATTTCCGGGACCCATACTTGGAGTAATCTTCGGTCTTGTGATCTTCGGGCTTGGAATGGCAAAGGGCATAAGAACGGCGAGGACTGTAACAGTAGCCCCTCGATGATTTGTTCATGAGAGGCAAAATAGCATGAGCGACCAAGAACCAAATCGCATCAGACGAATTGTAGGTTGGGGCATAATAGGATTGATAGCCGTAATAGGAGTATCTATTGTCCTATCCCTTTACTTTTTTCCCCGGCCGCCAGGTGCCTTCTATTATCAATTCGTCCCTTTCCATTTTGGCTGGCTAGGCGGCATCTTCTTGGTATTCGTAGGCTTCTGGATAGCAAAATGGTTGATCTGGCCTTGGAAAGGAGGGTACTACTCCTATAGGTACCAGCACAGAACCGCCGAATCCATCCTTAAAGAAAGGGATGCCAAGGGAGAAATCACAAAAGAACAATTCGAACAGATGATGCGTGACCTTGGAGACAAGAGTTGAAAAATTCTGTTCGGTAACTTTTCAGCACGTGCGCGGGTTGTCATGAAGGGGTCTCCGTCCAAGTCCTAAATTTCAGCCTTTCTTCCCAGCAGTAGGTCCATTTTACAATGATATTCAAGAAATGCGACATTATGAAGTTACGAGCACAAAACATCAGAAATAACCCAAGTCTCAAATGACCCAAATGCAATTCGCACCTAATCATGTAAGCCAACACAACCAGCTAATTTTCGCTAGCCAATTGCACAAAATCAAACCTAAACAAAAAGGAAGAAATAATAACTATTCAGCCGCTATTTCTTTGATCCTTTCATCGACGCCTTTCACTTCCTTCTGAAGGTCATCCCTGTACTCCTTTAACATAGCAAGTCGTTCTTCCTTTGTAAGGAAACTCCTTCCTGTATGACCTCCTGCTCCACTACAACAACCATATCCCATCGCTTTCACCTCCGATTGATATCGCATACCCGATATATGACATGTGCAACTATTTACATATATCGGATACCCGATATATCATTCGTATGCGTAGATTTAACCCCAATTGCTGTGACATGAGGGGTATGCTTGGATTCTTGATCCTCTTCCTGCTTTCAAAAGAATCGATGCATGGGCAGGCACTTGCAGACGAGATCGCAAGAAGAAAAGGAGGAGAAAAGCCAAGCCCAGGCACAATATATCCTGCTTTAAAGGGCCTCCGCAAAGCTGGATTTATCAGCGAAGAAAAAGACGGCAAGACCATAGTCTATAGCTTAACAGACAGAGGAGAAAGTGCCCTTAGGATAGCCAAAAGAAGATTTACAAGAACTTTTCTTGGAGTGTATCCATAAAATCGGAGTC
>DATEUD010000027.1:0-3966 GCA_035283265.1 Nitrososphaera sp. | reverse complement strand
GGCCTGGGGTCTCTTAGCAGGTGTTTTCGCACCGTGTTTACTAGAGAAACTGCATCCCTAAAAGCGTTATCGCAAGCTGGATCCTGAAGATTTGGCCAGATAGTTACGGGCTTTTCGTCGCAATTTGGCCGTTAGCCGCCTTGCTTCGCGTTCAATGAGTACATTGTTTGTAGGATGTCCGCAGATGATGGCAATGTCGTTTACGTTGGTGCCGGTGTATCCGGTAAAAATCAGCGAACACAACTTCTTGAAAGCATGATAGCTGTCGTGGTTGTCAAGATATTTTTTCAGATCCAGCTTCTTGGCAAGGGCAACTGTCTTTGGCGACACCAGTGCGCCGGCTGCATCAGAGTTGCCATCTATGCCATCCGTTCCTATGCATGCTAGCGCTACATCGTGTCGGCGAAGGTCCATCATGCATGCCAGAGCCGCTTCTTGGTTCCTGCCGCCGATGCCGTTTTTTGACCTGTTCAGTCTGACGGTGGTCTCGCCTCCTGCAACTACTGCAAAAGGCCTGTTGCCAAGGTCGGACGCAAGGCGCGCCAAAAATGCGCCAAAGTCTCTGGCCTCGCCGTCAAACTCTGATCCAATGTGCGCCGCCTGCACGCCGCGTTTTTTCAGGTAGCTTGCTGCATTTGCACACGCAATAGAATTGCTGCCAATCAGCAAATTGTGAACTCTGGAAAATATCGGGTCGTGCGGCTTGAGGGTTTCCTCTATCTCGCCCTTGGCGCCTCTGGCTATGTGTTCAAGAGCAGCATCCGGGCTCTTTATGTTGTATTTTTTCAGAATTTTCAGGGCGTCCGCAAAAGTAGAACTATCCGGACAGGTAGGGCCAGAAGCGATCACCCCGAGGTCGTCGCCCACTACGTCCGACAGGACCAGCGAAACAACTGGGCATGAACTATCAATGTGACGCAGCAGCTGTCCTCCCTTGACGGCTGAAAGGTGCTTGCGAACAGCGTTTATCCCTTGTATGGAAGCGCCGGAGCGGAGGAGCAGGTTTGTTATTCGCTGCTTGTCGGCTAGCGATACGCCGGGCGCGGGGAGCGGCATCAGAGCCGAGCCGCCGCCAGAGATCAGGACAAAGACCAGATCGTCCTGCCGCGCTTTCCTCAAGACCTTCAGGATCTTTTTCGTTCCTTCCATGCCTGACAGGTCAGGTACTGGGTGTGAGGCGTGCGTGACTGAAATGCCCTTGATCTTTGTCTTGTTGCCGTAAGGGATGGTGATCGCCCCGCCTGCAACCCTGCCATGCAAGATTGAGCAAACCGCACAGGCCATGCCTGCAGTTGCCTTGCCCCCGCCAACTACGTAGACGCGCTCAAATTTTCGCAGACTGATGATCCTGCCGTGAACATCACGCACCGACAACTTCTTGTCGAATTTCACGGCGCGCCTTACAAGCGCAGAGGGCCTGACGCTTTCAACTGCGACTTCAAGCGCAGCAAGAACAAGCCTGGAGGACCTGTCGCTGTGTAAGCGAGTCAGCTCGCCGCGATTTATGATCAATCATTTGACTGTGTTTATGGTGCTTAATTTCTCTTTATTGTGTACAGGCAAAAGTCGCATTCTTTGCAGACGTAATACAGGTTGTCAAAGTCGGAGCACATTTCCATGCTGTCGTGGCAGCGCGGGCACTCTATCTCGTGCTCTAGAAATTGTATTTGCTGCCGTTCTTCCTCTTGGGTGGTCGTATTTTCTGCCATTACCTTTTCCGCTTCCAGTTTTGGTTCCACGAAGCCGGTATTCTGGCGGTTGTTTTTAAGACCCGAGGTCCCTGAAGGGGAGGGGGTGCCAAGCATAAACCTGCAAGATCTAAATTGCTTTTGCCTGCCTTTTGCCTCTTATGAATGTCCTGTCAGTTATTTTATCAAAAAATATGCCATGGCTTTCAATATTCTTGCTGGATAAGGTTAATCTGGCGATTTTGAACAAGGTACACGCGCTTTTCTTATGTTGGCTGGACTACGACAAGTCGCGGGCGTTTTTTGCAAACTAGTGCTCGTGGCGCGAGTACGGCCGGGAAGGCAAAATAACCGGTGACAGCGTCACTCATGAGCCACAAAACGCTGCACATTACAACAAACACCTTTTCACTCACCACGTCGGCCGATCTTGGGAACCTCATTGGCAGGTCGAACAGCTTGTAGCTCTACGGCCAGGAGCCAAGGGACCTGGACAGGGTTTATCGTAATTCTGGAGGCAAGTGCGGAAGGAAGCACAACAAGCTACTTTAGCCGGCCGATTCTCAAGAATGTGCTTACCTTTTCCCTGATGCCCTTTTCGAATTCTGGCATGTGTATGGTGTTGATGGGCTCGAGGATGAGATATTTTTTGCCGTAGTCGGTCCTTTTCTTTGTCACATGCTTTAGCTGGTCAGACAAGGTTTCCTTCAAGTCCTGCGGGCAGATCTTGCTGCCAAATATCGTGGCAAGCGACGCCTCGATCATTTCGTTTAGGTGGGCCATGCCCTTGTCCTCGTGGAAATGTGGGTTGCGCGTTTCTATCTGGAATACCTCGACGCCTTTTTCAATTATCTGGGGGTATTCGGAAGGCACCAGCCCACCAAACTTTTCAAATATGTCGATAAATTCGCGCGTCTCTATCGAGTAGCCGCTGGTAAAGTGCAGGCATTCGGCAAGCGGCATTGACAGCGCATGTTCCCCGGCGTTGCCCGTCTTGATGATATCTGTTTCAAAGCCTGTTATCGTTGCCAGGAGCGAGTTGAGGTTCTTGTTGGTGATCTCGGAAACCCTGCCCCACTTTGAGAACTGAAGCGAGTTGTTCTTTACCTTCGGCTTGAACACCCACGATACCCTCACGTTGCAGTAGGGCGTGGTCGACATGCCAAAGCCGGCCGCAAATATCTTGACGTACTCGTTGACCGCGCCCGGTACATAGTTGTCGCTGTCAATGAACCCCACATAGTCCTTGTGGTACATCTTTGCGGCAAGCAGACCGATTATCATGCCTTCGGCCTTGCCGCTCCTGATGCTACCATCGGCGTCGAGGATCGAATCGTAGCCGGCCTTTTTGAAGACATCTGCAAGCCCGGCGTCCTGCTGGTGCACTATTATCATGCGCTTGTCCATGAACCGGCCAAGCTGCCTGACGGTCTCTCCCTCCATCGCAAACCTGTCCACCGGGCCCCTTGAGCTGTTGGACACAATGATTACAAGGCACTCGTTTGGTATCCCGCTGAGTACGCCTTCCAAAAGTTTCAGTTTTTCATTCTTTATCGGGATTACAATGGCAAGGTCGTGCAGTATATTTGAAATTTCGTCATAGTCAAATTTCCTGACGGTCTGATGCGACGACTGGAAACCTTTGGACTTGCCCGAGTCAAGCTCGTAAATGCGCTGCACCGCGTGGATGCTGACTGCCCCCAGCCGCTCGGTGTACCTTGGAAAATCAAGCTTCATGCAGATAGTAAAAGGTGATAGTATTAAATATTTTGGCAGGTAAGGAGGGGTCCAGAGCTTGCAAAAATCTTTAAAACAGATGCCCCGGTACTTTGTCACTTTAAGGTGCATAAGAAATAACCAGAACCCTTGACAGTATCCACACCGCCCTTTCCTACGTCAAGGGCAGCCTGCAGAACGTAATCATCGTGCAGGGTGGCAAGAAGCATCACGGGTTTATCTTCTCGCTGCTAAACCCGCCGGTCCCGCTTGGCGGCAACATCATCGCGCTTGACGTCTACGTGGACGAGTTCCCTGTTCCGAAAAAATCGGTCTTTATTGCAACGCCTGACGACGTGGTGAACGCGGCCGCGCTGTCTGAGAGCAGTCCCGTCCCGTTCAAGCCGTACCAGAGCGCAAGGTTCCTCGTAATGAAGGACGGTGGGCTGGACGAGAAAAAGAAGCACAAGATAGTGATCGTGAGCAAGCTGGAAGGCTTTGAGCAGATATTGATCCCGTTCACGTTTACAGATCATGCGGGGTACCGGAGCGGCAGGATAAT
>DATEUD010000026.1:0-17947 GCA_035283265.1 Nitrososphaera sp. | reverse complement strand
AAAAGTCATAGGCGCGATTGAAAGCATCATAGAAAAGTGCTCACCAGAGTTCCGCTACGGCAGCAGGGTAGTGGGGGGGACCGCCGGAAGCGAGCCGCTGTCTGTCCTATACGAGCAGGTGCGGTCAAGGTCCGCGATGGGCGTCCTGCGGAGGATGCTGCTTGACAACCGCGCCGGCGACAGCACGTGGTTCTTGCTCAACAAGCAGGCCGCGACTGCCGGCATTGCAGCATTCATAGATGATGAGCAGGAGTCGCCCCTTGGGCCAATCAAAGTGACCATAAGCTGCGAGGAGCTGGACGTCCTCATCGACTGGCTGGTCCCTGAGGCGTAGCACGAGGAAAGCTTCTTTTACCCCCGTCCGTATCCGGGCTCCATGGCAACAGAAGGATATTGCGTCAAGTGTAAATCCAAGAGAACAATGAAGGACGAGAAAAAGGTAACCATGAAGAACGGCAAGCCGGCCACCCAGGGCATCTGCCCGGTCTGCGGAACAAAGATGTTTCGGATAGGCAAGTAAACATTTTTTCATTTTTCTTTTTTCATTTTTTGTTCTTGCAAAATGTCAAGGCATAATACCCTCAACTGCAAACCTGTATCTGCTTGATAAGGATAAGGGATCTGGTCAAAAAGTACGGCGACCTGACTGCAGTTGACGACCTCACGCTTGACATCAATGATAACGAGGTTTTCGGGCTGCTGGGATCGAACGGCGCCGGCAAGACCACCACCATCCACATGCTTGCGACTCTGCTAAAGCCGACTTCAGGCACCGCAACCGTGAACGGCTACGACATTGTCAGCCAGCCGGCAAAGGTGCGCGCAAGCATTGGAATTGTCTTCCAGGCTCCAAGCAGCGACGACATGCTCACCGGCTATGAAAATTTGCATTTGCATTCAATGTTATACAGCGTGCCGCGGCACGCAAGGCGTCAGAGGATTGATGAGGTGCTCGAGCTGGTGGGGCTGACAGAGCGCAAGCACGACCAGGTCAAGGCTTACTCCGGCGGCATGCGCAGGCGCCTTGAAATCGCGCGCGGGCTATTGCACAAGCCAAAGGTGATGTTCCTCGACGAGCCCACGCTCGGCCTCGACCCTGCTAGCAGGGAGAGCATGTGGAAGTACATCCAGCGACTCGTAAAGGAGGAAAAGGTGACAATCATTTTGACGACGCACTATATGGAAGAAGCGGACATGCTGTGCGACAGGATAGGGATCATTGACAAAGGCAGGATAGTTGCGCTCGACACGCCGGCAAAACTGAAGGCCGGGCTTGGCGGCGACATTATAAGAATAAAGACAAAGGACAGCATAGACAAGGTCAGGCAGCTTGACTTTGTGCACAAGGTGGAACAGAGCGACGGGTTTTTGGTGCTGTCGGTCGACAACGCAAAAAGGGCCCTGCCTGCATTGCTGCAGGCAGTAGAGGCAGAGTCAGCAGAATTTGCAAGCCCCACACTCAACGACGTGTTCATACAGATAACCGGCCGGAACATCAAGGAGCAGGCAGAAGGGGGTTTCATGGAGAGATATGCAAAATACGATTAGCCTCGAAGAACATCTGACCAAGATATACGCGATATGGCTCAGGGAGTTCAAGGTGTTTCTGCGCGAAAAGAGCAGGCTTGTCGCGTCGACGTTTACGCCGATATTGTGGCTCTTTGTGATCGGCTCCGGCCTTGGGGCAACCAGCCCTGCCACCGTGCCTGGCGTGGACTACCAGCAATTCATCTTTCCCGGCATCGTCGCCATGTCGATAATATTCAGCTCCGTTTTTTTCGGCTCGTACATTATCTGGGACAGAAAGTTTGACTTTCTCAAGAGCGTCATGGTGGCGCCCGTTAGCAGGGGGAGCGTCTTTGTGGGCAAGACCCTGGGCGGCATGACCACCTCGCTGATCCAGGCGTCGATACTGCTGGCCATCGGCGCCGCCATCGGGATAGGGTTTACGCCGCTGTCGCTCCTGCAGGCAGTGGCCATAATCCTGCTCATGTCCTTTGGGCTCACTTCGCTGGGGCTTGCCCTTGGCAGCTACATGTACAGCCTTGAGGGATTCCAGATGATAGTGAGTTTCGTGGTGTTCCCTCTGTTCTTTCTGAGCGGCGCCCTGTTCCCGCTCGACAATCTGCCAAGCTGGCTGGGCGTACTGACTGCTGCAGACCCCGCAACTTACGGGGTTGACGCGTTGAGAAACGCAATGCTGGGAGTCGGCAGCAGCTCGATGGAACTTGACATGCTGGTTCTGGTTGCCTACACCGCGGCGCTCGGGGCGTTTGGCATCTACTCGTTTGGCCGGATGAAGGCCGTCTGATTTTTATTTCCGGCAGGCAAAATTACATTATGCCCGGCGAAGAGTACCGAGACCTTGTCATATGCAACAGCTGCCTGTGGGCCGCATCGCTGCTGAAGGGATCGCGCGGCTTTGTCGCCTGCCCGCTGTGCGGCAACATCACCCTGGACATCATCCCTGTCAACGACTATGAACAATACACGATGAACATCAGGAACAAAAGCGTCGAGATCGATTTCAAGTAAGTGTTGCTGTAGGTTTAATAGAGGTTTTAGAATGTGACTCTGTGAGGGGTCGTAGTCTAGCTTGGTCAGGATGTCAGAGGTTGCAAAAAACAACCGACGAGCCCGGGGCGCTGGAGGTCGTGGGTTCAAATCCCACCGACCCCACTACTTTCTTGGGTTCACTTGATGATGCAGATCATAAATGAAATGGTATCAGATTAGCTGATTCTATTGCTTTTATCTTGTTCTGTCTTGTCAAAGCAGTAAGATAAAACAAATGATGATATAGTCGACAATAGAAGCAAATCCTGCTGCAATGAAGACGAAAACTTATTCTTCTTCTGTCACTGCTGACGATAAACCGCTTATAAAGAAGACACGTATCATAAAGAAAAGACGTTCCGCTTCTTCATCCATACTAGATCAAATCAACATAAATCATCATGCACCAGAGGACTGGCAGAAAATCATCTCTTCGCAGAAGCTCCAACGACTTTTAGAAACGGGAAATCAGATTGGTGTACATGTGCTTGTTGGTGACATCAGACAATCCGCTTTTCTTATGAAAGAGTCAGTATCGGCAAAACGATTTGCACAGATAACTCGAGATTTTATTAAAGCAATCAAGAGTACAGCAAACAGTAATGGAGGGTGGTTTGATAGATTTACAGGAGACGGATTTATAATTTATTGGATATATGGTGACGACCCAAACAAATACGTTAAAAGGATACTCGCTTTCTGTCAGGCTCTGCTCTCGTATTTTCCTGAAGTTATGAATGAATATCGCTTGAATTCTAGGAATTTTCCAGTAGGTGTTGGTTTGTCATTAGGAGTTGATTCTGGTCTGTGCGCATTAGTTGAAATCGAAGACTTGAACATCGTTGGTCCTCCAGTAGTGGGTGCAAGCCGAATGGTTGGTGCAGCGGAGCCATTTGAAACACTGGTTAATGTTTCAATAGGAGCAGACTTGTATAAGAATAGAAAGCAACTAGCCGCCGAACATAGGATTCATATTTTGAAGAAGAAAATCAAGACCAAAGAGTATGCAAATGAAGGTGGCGGTCAGGAAGCATACTCTGTTCAATTCAAAAGGTAGCTAGGGTAAAATAAAATAATGCAGTATGCTAAGTGCTTTCGTTGATTCACGGCCTGTTACCCGATGTTGTCCATCATTGTGCAGACAACAGATTCACCTCGGCTTAGCCTCCTCAGAATTGCAATTATTTAAGGCATATCCAGCGTGGCTACTAGAGTATCAAAATATGGCGGCAAATGATCCCAGCGCACAGGAGAAACACCGTCAGTCAAATACAAGAGTCCCACCCACTTTGAAGCCTCCCGCACATGTGTAGAGTCAAATGTGCTTGTCGCATATCGTACATACCAAAAGTTATTCTTATCGTATTTGTAATGCCAGCCACTTTCCGTACAGAGAACACAATATCGCAGCCATTCTGTCGGCATGTATCCGCTTCCCTCAGTAATGCCTATGCTGTCTACCGTTCCAATGTAGGTCTCCGATACATCCGTTCCAGCATTTCCCAGAATGAGTTTGAGTCCTTGGGATTTGGCATAGGCTGTTATCTGCCTGTAGTAATCCTCATAGCCCGCCTTACTGGCGAATTCATCGAGGAAAATACCATCTACAGCGTACCAGCCGATGTACTTACTGATGTCTAACATCACTGCACCGATGTCCCTTGATCCGTATTTTGTGGGGACGTATCCTATGACAGTGATGCCTTCCGCCTTGAGCTTGTTAACTGCACTAGCGTAGTTGGCATCCATAGAACTTCCAGGGCCACTTGAGGGATTGACAGCAGCCACTATCGGTACTGACGGATGTGCAAGTTTCGCCTTGATGATGGCATCGTACTGGGGCATGTTGGAGGGAGAAGGGTAGAAAAATAGTGGAATGTAGACGCCAGTCTTACCTTGGATTGGGTTCAACTTCACGGCGAATGTGATTGTCGCAGTCTTTGTCTTTCCGGAGATGTCGCTGGCCCTTACCGTCGCAGAATGCGAGCCATCCGAGAGGCCGAGCATGTTGAATGACCATCTTGTAAGCCCATCAGCTACCTTGTACTGTCCACCATCAACAGATACTTCTATCTTCGTGATACCCATATTATCAGAAGCAGCGCCGCTGATCGTCGGGGCGGAGCTTGTGAGAATCTGGCCTGTTGAAGGTGACGTAATGTTCACTGATGGTGCCACCGTCTCACTTCCTGTCGATGGCAGAGTCTTGAAAAAGGCTGTGAGGGCCATGCCCGAAACGGGTGTAATGGTTCTCGCCTTGGCGGTGGCACCATTCTCCCAGTGATCAAATACATAGCTTCCATAATCTTGCGCAGTAAGAGTGTAGGAAACATCAGGATATAGAGTATATGTTCGTGGAGTATACCCTGATGCATCAGTGTTTGTTGCCGGGGAGATTGCCATGTAAATGCCCGATAGAACGGTACCGGACAGCGTGGCAGAGTTTACTGATACCGTCTGTGAGGTGCCGTTACCCGACTTGTAGTACGCAGTTAGGGTCATTGGAGAAGTGGGTGTTACCGTTTTAATCCTAGTAGTGTTTCCATCATTCCAGCGCTCAAATTGATATCTTTTAACTCCTAACACCTCGAGATCAGACGGAGTGACAGTGTATGTTGTGCCTGATGTGGCCGCAAATGTTAATTGAGTATTTTTGGCGACCAAAACTGTACCATTATTGCTCGTTTTTATGGTAGTATAGATCCCGGCAATGTCGTAACCGGCTAGGTTTGCAGCGTTGACGTTCAGAGCCATTTGGGTTAAGGCTAATGAATTGTAGTAGGCAGTGATAGTGGTTGCAGAAGCTAGGTTAACCGTTCTTGAGCGGCTCGTACTTCCATTCTCCCAGTGGTCAAATACGCGTTCTTGATTGTCGGATACAGTTATGGTGTACTGAGTCCCAGAATTACCTGTGAAAGCAAATGGAGTATATCCTGCTTGTACTGTCGTATTGCCAGACCGGATTGTGATCCACTCAAGACGTGTAGAACCATCGTCCATGTATATTGCATTGACAGTGAGCTTGTATGTCGCTGCAACCTGTGCAGTGGCAGTTAGAAAGGAAGCCTGACCAAGAGACCATACCAGTATCAAAAGCAAGCAGATTCCAAGCTCGAGGTTGAATTTCCTAGCATGAAGATTTTTTCTTTCCTCACCGTTCTTGTTCATTTATTAACTCCTTTCACTAGTGGAAGCGGTTGGAGAAAAATGCAAAAAACCTCTTCAGGTGACCACGTAGGAGCAAAGCTACCTACAGCATTAGCCGTTAGCCTTGTCTGCGCAGTATCATCAGCCGTGTTCATTACATAGATTTCTTCGTTGCCGTCCCTATAACTGGCAAAGACTATCTTTCGATTAACCCCGGGAGGTGCCTGCGTATGCATTTTGGTTTGATCCATTTGAAAAGCTCACCACCGCAAATACTGAAGCGACTGGCATTGCAGAAACAAACATAGTCGATGTTCTCTTCAATTGGGAAGCCTCACTATCATGTCGGTAAAAGATAGAAAATAATACTATAAAAGAATAGCTGGGAGGATTAGTCAAAATCAAAACTTACTTTCCATAATTAGCCATTATGCTGGGATTACCAGTTCCATTAGCACATAACCTTTATGCAGGCAAGATGTCGATGACAATTCTTTATTTATTGCACATCCTGATCTCAAATACGAGTGAACTAAAATTCGATACCGCTTCAGATTATTGACAGGCTTTAATGACATTGGATTCTCAGGGAGGTGCATGACAGGTTGAGGCACAGCCTTTACCAAGGAGGTTGCCGAAAACCATTTTATCAAACTTTATGGTCCGTATAGGATTTGTTGCATTGAAACAGGTGATTTTTGCCATCATCCCGCCCACATGGGGGCGGAATCATCACTTTTCAATTAGACCTGCATATACAAGATTGACATGGACAACGCCGAGAAGGACAGTATCGGAAATAGTGCTATGAGGAATTCTCTCTTTCTGAACAACCTTGAGCATTGGATAGACGAAATAATTTCTCAAGACGGGCTGGCAGACAAGGAATTGATAAAGGCAATAAAGGAGCGGTATCAGCGTTCGATGCAGGCCAATATCGATCACCACAGGTTTATGACGACCAGTTCCAACGGGATCGGCGACCAAAAAAGGGCAGATCGCCATAAGCTGATGGCTGAAGTGTATCAGGCATTGCTTACTACGTAACTATTCGTTCCCCAAGATCGGACCAATCGTATAGACGGCAAGCCGTTTTCTGAATGCGTAGTCTGTCCTGCGTCGCTCTAGTAACTATTCGCGGTTCCTCAGGAATCGCTCACGCTTCTTGGCCAGGTAGACCTTCCTTTCTCTGTCCCATTCGTAATATTCCTCGATCTTCTTTTGCTTGGCGAACTCTTCGGCAACGTCCCAGCATAGCGGTGCAAGTCTGGCCACTGAGGTTCGACCTGGGGCTTACGTTTGCGAGGGCAAAATACTACCTTGAGCACCCTAAGAAGCCCGAACCGGCCGCCGCACCTAAAGGGTATTAAGTGATGGCTGTGTTAAGCAGGTGAGAAATGAAGTGTCAGAATTACAGCCTGTTCATGAACGTGAATCCCTTCGCTTAGACACCGACGACAAAACCCCGAAAGCTGCAAAGGAAATGTCAGTCGTTCTTCAACTTGATGTAACGTCAAAATTAACAAGAACAAGGCTATTCTTGATATGTGATGATTGTTATTGGTGTGCTTCTGCAATCACAACACGCCTAATTGATATTGATTCTTGTCCACAATGCAAGAAACAAGTTTCTTCCATACCACTAGCAGATAATGAAAGATACACATACAACTACGATGAAAGTCATGGCGAGGAAGTTGATTTTTGGTCTACCCGGCAAACAACACGTCCATCCTAAAATAAAACGATGACTTAAGGCAAGCTGCAAGCCCAGCCTCCCGCATCTTGAAACCTAGATATTCCTTGGGAATAGATGCGGGCGATAAGACCACATTTCTGGCTAAAATGAGCCATCGACATTAATAGTAATATTTGGATTCAATCGTGTGGAAGAAAAGGACGGTCGCTGTCCTATATGTGGACATTATCTTTGTGGTAGAATGAAATCACACGAACATAATATGATCGCCCGCCCGCCTAAACCTTAAATGTTGGTTTACACTCCCGATGAAGAACTATCTTACTGAGCAGCAAATTTTCAAGTCACAATGAGAACAGTCGCATGATGGGTGGCGATTGTTCAGATGCCATCAAGGTATGGTAACCCAGCACCGACATTATCAAGGAGCTGAGCAAGAAGAAAAATCGTCAAAGGCTGCACAGGATGACTTTGCCCAATGAAAAGACGCAGAACTTCCAGATCAAGATGGTATGTCAGATTCGTCTTTTTGTTGTCTATGAACCCCTTGGAAGGTTACTGACATCAACGAATCAGGAACAGGAACATCTGATCCTTACATTGGAGTCTAGTGGAAAATGACATCCAGCAATAGCCCAGCAAAGAAGTCATGTGAGATGTGAGATATGTGAACATCCTCTGTCTAGACATGAATCAACTGAAGGCAGCAGGCAAGAGGATTCTAAAGATATTACCGGTACTTAATTATTTACCTAAGACAGGCCCAAGATTGTTTCTTGCGAGCTTGACAAATCCTTCCAATTTTTTCAGCGTTTCTGGCTGTAAATGATGTTCTATGCCCTCGGCATCTCTATTTGCAGTTTCTTCGTCTACACCAATCATCTTGAAAAATACAGTCAATAAACCATGCCGTTCGTGTATGCTTTTTGCTACAGAAATTCCTTCTTCCGTCAGACGGATTCCGCGGTATTTTTCGTAAACTAGGTATCTGCTTTCATCTAATTTCCGCATCATCTTTGTAACGCTTGGTAAAGTGACATTGAGATAGCTTGAAATATCCGTGCTTGTTGCATACCCCTTCAGTCGTATTAGCTCATAAATGACTTCAAGATAATCTTCCATCCGGAATGTGCGAATATCTTCTTTTGTACTGCTTCCCCTCGTTGCTGCACTATTGGCTGCGCGAATAGATTCTAGATGACTGCCCTTCATTTTTGGTTCGCTCTTGGCGTTTCTTGACAATATTATTATCTAGCCACCTGCTCTATTTTTTGGCTAACATATTTAGCACTTTGATAATTGTTCTTGATACTGCCACACAGAAATGATGTCATGATGATATCAACAATCCCGTTAGGTACATTATTGCCATTCCCACTGCAAACCCTCCAATTACAGCCGTGCTTAGCATGGTCTTTCGGCCACCGTCTCTGGCGTTTGTCATCCAGGAAGCGATGTAAAATACTACCTGAAATATCGCACCGGCCCCTATTGACAGAAATATTATTGCTGCAATTGGCGAGTACGTAAATCCGCCTATCCATGCTCCTATAATCGTTGGAACTCCAGCAATTAGACCCAGTCCCACCAGTTTTCGTATGCTTACCCTGCCACCCTGTTTGGCCATCGGAGCTACGATTGCCAACCCTTCTGTAGTATTATGTAATGTAAATCCAACTATTAGGAAAGTACTGAGAGCCACTTGGCCAAGTAGAACAGCAGCCCCAATTGCTAGCCCTTCGCCAAGGTTATGCAACCCTATTCCAATTGCTATCATCAATGCTATGGCGAATGGTCTTGCCAATTGCTGCTTTATAGTTGTGGTAGCGGCAGGTGTAATAGTAGATTCCAAATCAGAAGATTGTTGCTGAGATAATGACTGCGAAGAAGCAGTGTCGGATTTCTTCATTGCAGCCCGCTCTACAAGTTTTTGAGCTGCGAACATCAAAGCCAAGAACGAAACGATCGTGGTCATGGCAATTAAAACCTGACCATTGAAGGCTCCTGCAACATTTTCTCGGGCAATTTCGTTGCTTTCTATTAAAGCATCTATTCCCAAAAAGACGAGAAGGCCTGCCGTTAGACTAAGAAAGAAATTGTATTTGTTTGCACTAAGTCTCTTTAGAAATGGAAACCAGAGAAGGCCTATCAATACGGGTATAACTCCAACATAGATGCCTATTAGCGCAAAAAATGATGCCTGTTCGATATTTGGAGTTGGTGCCAATGCTGCGGCTTCGACACTTTTACTGAACCTTGTTCCATCTGAAGTGGTGACACCAATTTCGTAGGGTACTCCAGGATTCCAAGAAAATGGTATTATGACCCGCGCTTCGGCCAGTCTAGGAAGAATTTTACTTGGCTCTACTGCTGCTGGTATTATTCTATCGTTTATGTCCGCTTGTGATATTTCGATTTCTCCAGGACCTGTGTTGCGGACATTGGCTACTATTTTTCCTTCTTGGAACTCGATCCTTTCTATGGTGACCTCGGGTAAAGCTATCCCTGTGTTTAGAAGTGACTGTCCGGGCCCAAAAAGGAATACTATCATCCCCGCCAGTACTGCTATGGGAATAAATGCAGCAGCAATCATTTTTCCACTGAACGCAACGCCATTACCTTTTGTTGCATCCATCCTATTTTCCTCCTCTCTTTCCACTTCTATTGGCCACCGCCTCTACCATCGTCATATTGCGATTTTGTATTAGTTGTACCATCGCTAGTACTGTTGGTCTCTCCAAAATCATAGCTGTTAATATCAGATCCAGATCCAGATTCAGATACACCTGAACCTCCTTCTTTAACCAAGAACATCCCCATCCACCCTTTCTCTGCAAACTCGGTCTTGTGAGCATGGAATACGTACTGTCCGGGGTACTTGTAGGTGAACTCAAGGATGGCCCTCTCACCTTGGTTCAAGGTCACTACATCTGTATATTCATCTGGAGTCAAGTTAGTTCCTGTCCGGTACAGCTCAAACAAGTTTGCATGAAGGTGGAAGTTGTTTAGGGGATCAAATTCTAGAATGTTTACTAAATAGATGCGCACAAGTTTGTCTTTTTCAATCTGGATTGGGTGGTGCATGTAATAGTAAGGAACTCCATTTACAGTGTAAAAGTTATTCTCAGTGTCAAAGTCGGTGTCGTAGCCGTTCATGACCATAACCATTTCGTCAGCTGGTGGTCTTGGAGTCTTCGGGTCTACGATGTATACGCCGTACAGGCCACGCGATATGTGCTCCTCCAGTGGTTGGACATGGCAGTGGTAGAGAAACAATCCAAATGGTTCGGCCGTAAATTCGTAGACGAACCTTCCGCCTGGATTAATGGTTTCAAAAACCCCGTCCATTACCGACTTGTGAATTCCATGAAAGTGCATGGTATGTGGGTGGGATCCATTGTTCATGAAATTAATTCTAACTAAATCTCCTTCTGTTGCTCTAATTGTCGGACCAGGAATAGTTCCGTTATACGTCCATGCCTCCATAAATACTCCAGGCGATACTTCAAGAGTTCTATCTTGTGCAATTATTGTAAACTCGTGTAATGTGGTCCCATCATCCATCTTGGAAACTCTGCCATAGTTGAACTCTCTTAGATATTTCATTGGATCTAGATCTAGGGTGGACCTATCATCTGCATTGACCGAGTCTATAACATCACCGGTAGTTGTAATTGAGTTGGAGCTACTGCCATGTCCGCCATAGACGGTAGCTGGCGAAGCCCTCCCATTCTTGTTGTCTTGAGCAACAGCTGAAAATTGATTGTACTGGGAGAATGAGAAAGCAGCAAATGCAGTTGTTAGAATCGCCATCAACAGAGCGGAGAGGAGAATTATTTGGGAACGCGACAATGAGTTAGTAAGTCTTAGCCGATTTAATAAATGTTGCCGTCGTCTAACATTAATAGACGAGGCTATAATTGTTAGCACATACAAACTCTAATATAACTCATGATTCCGACCTAGGTGCTGACATTTACACGCTTTCACCTGTAGATTCTGGAATTGTCCAGTGGCCGCAGCATGAGTAACCCTTGGTAAAAAGTCTCGAGAAGGGCATCATCCATTCATGACCAAAGCCTCAAAAGCCAAATCATGCCTTCCGAAAGGCGGAAAATTAGCCATTCTATGCTTAGTCATCAGGGTTAAAGAAATCAATAAGTGTATTAAGGTAATTCAGATTGCGACTAGACTTTCTTTGCATCCTGATGATAGACAACCACAATCAGGAAACCTCAATAATATTAGATAATTCGGAACGTTCTGTTGAATCCAGAGGGTAGCCAGATGATTATACATATGATGGTTGTGAGCAAAGCCAATCTTGATCGTACTTTGAACGGCCGGAATTCAATCCAGTATTGTTGTTAGATCACTTGACGAAAGCAGGCGAGAGCATGAGCGAGCTTTAGATCCTCAGTTAACAGTGAATTGTAAAGCCCCAAATGTCGCGGACTGGCGCCAGGAGCGTTCTGGATACAAAGTTGGAAAATGACGATCTCGGAAAAACCGAATTCAAGAGATGATAATGCGAAAAACCACGTAATCTAATGCCCTTATTAGGCGAAATGCCTTTAAGCAAAGGATCTATACCACGGATATGCAATCGTCAGCTTACAGCATTGGGATACTGATGGCTCTCTTATGCATTGCTGGATTCCTGGTACCCCTGACATCTGTGAGCGCGTCAAGGACGAAGTCGGTCACCTTCAGCCAGTACCAGGAAGAGCTGGTCCCGGGAAATTCAATGTCGCTTCACGGAGTCGACGTGGTATTTAACTGCCCTGGAGAGTCAAATAGTCCAGGCTTTGGGCCTCTTTTCGGATTCAGTGGATCAAAGAATGCAGGGCCAACGGATACTGGAGAGTTTACCTTGCTAGGCGCTCCGGGAGCCGCAGCAGGAGATGAAGGGTCTGCCACCAAAGTCAAGGTAACACCAAGCAAATTCAAGATTGAGGGCACATTTGACGATAGCAATGGCTTTGGGCATGATCATATTTGTGCTGAACCTCTTCCGGCCACATTCATCCTCGAAGGACCATGCGGTAGCGGCGTAGATGTGAGCTTCAAGGTGTCGAACGGAATTAACGCATCATTCAAGGGCGATGTGACATGTTCAACGTAAGAAGGACCTTTTTCTCCTTTCTTTTTCTTTGACAACTTGAGATCTACCAAAAGGCTAGCTATTGCGATACCTGTTGTCGCGCTTGCCATCTTTGGGCTTGTGTATCTTGCTGGCAATCTCACTAATCCTAGTAAATCAGAAACTCAAGCCTGTGAATTATTGCCGCCATCCTCCGTAGTTCTAAACGTCAAAGCCGCAGAACTTGGCGGTTCGCCTATAGAAGACATCTATGTCGCCATAGGAGAAGACAATGCCATCTTGCTCGCTGGAAACACTCCATTAGGCTTTTCAGCGAATAGATGTACGACCTACACTGTAGGTGCTTCACTCGAAGAAATCTTGAAAGATGTAAGTTATACGTTTGACCACTGGGACAATGGTAGCACCGCCAGAACTCGAACTGTTACTCCAACCTCCCAGATTACAAATGTGACGGCATACTACAGAGCTAATACAGAGGGCTGGGCGACGGTAACTGTAAACTCTGCTGAACTTTCCGGATTGCCCTTGCCTGGAATTAGCGTTACCATTTCACCAGCTGTCCAATACGTCATGTCGGGAGACACTCCGTTGACACTTACATTGGCATCCGACACCGCTTACACCCTTAGCCCGCAGGATTATGGAAGCTACGAATTCGACCACTGGGAAGACGAAACTACGGATAGGGCGAGAACAATTACACCCACCGGTTCTTTGGATTTCATTGCCTATTTCAAGAGTTTACCATCTTCGGGTGATACAACGGTACCGTCAGTTGCCGTTAGTTCCCCCTCCGCAGGACAGAATCTAACAAGTTCTTCTCCAACATTGAGCGGCACGGCTTCTGACAATGTCGGGATAACTAAAGTTGAAGTCTCTGTGGATGGCGGAGACTACGAGGTAGCCAGCGGACTCGCAACGTGGTCATTTTCTATGATGGGCCTGACGGATGGTTTGCATAGCGCTTCTGTTAGAGTTAGCGATGCTGCAGGAAATAACCAATTGGCGACTGTCGACTTTGCTATCAATGCAAGCGCCGTCCTTGGCAAGACTGGGGTCTTTGTTCCATTATACGTGTACCCTTCACCAGGAAATATGGCTCATTATAATACTATCATCAAAGCAAAATTGGCGCACCCATCCGTACCGATAGTAGTAGCCATCAACCCAGCGGGTGGGCCAGGAAACACAACGGATAATAATTATGCCAATGCTGTGGACAGCCTGCAAGACGCTGGCGTCGTTGTCATAGGATATGTGCCAACGACATACGGATCGAGGGATATCAACGCTGTAAAGTCAGACATTGACGATTTCGTTAGCTGGTATAACATAGATGGAATCCATATCGATGAAGTTTCAAATGATGTTGGCTACGAGAGTTACTATACCGAATTGACGGCCTACGGTAAATCGCATGGATTGAAGATCATGATAGGAAACGCAGGGACGGACGTGCCTCAAAGCTACGTTGGAACTGTGGACAGCATAGGCATAACCGAGGGACCCGGATATGCGCCAATGGCATGGTTGCAATACTGCGTTCTTTGTACCACTAGCGGATGGCACTATAACTTTGATAAGAACGAGTTTTGGATGCAAAGGTACAACGTAGAAAAGCTTGACACACAATATGCATTGGAAGCATCCAAGTGGGTAGGAATGATGTATTTTACTGACGGTGTCTCTCCTGTGCGATGGGATCATGTTCCACCGTATTTTGATACGCTAGTAGCCACGTTGGACGTACCTTAATGATATAACTAAATGTGATCCGGCGCAAGAAAATATATGACAGAGCAGGATTTGGGAATAAAAGCAGAAAGGCTCTTGACATTCATGAAAACGACCGAGTCTTAGATCTCGTCATCGCGATGCTTAAGAATCTCCTAGTAGATTAATTGGGCTGAGATGTACTATGTGGTCCACAATGAGAGATTGAAGGAGCGCGCTTTCGCTAATTTCCTTGCCGCAGTTAGGGCAGTAAATGCCGACTTCAGAAGGCAACTATTTACCGCAGAGTAGAGTTTATTTAAAATATCACCAGAAATTCTGTGTTTTGGTCGATATCCTTATGAGCTAATGATATCGTTCTCTAATCCTATTGAATGTCCCCGCTATTGTAGCAAACGAATACCTTGTCCCAAAAGATTATGTCAAACCTGATATCAAGGTCGGGAACTACTTTCTAAATTGGGATTCTTCATCATATGGAATTGCTCAAAAAGAAGTTGCAGAGCTAAAGCGATTCGTCACAGATTTAGCAGCGTACCTGTCAACTGCCCTTTACGAGGCCGCTATTGGAATTCAAAGAAATATTAAGGCAAAAACAGGCGCTAGGGAGGCTCGACGTTTTGAAGAAGCATTTTCGCCACGATTGCTGATTACTCGCAAACTAGACAATTTGGTATATACCCTACAGATGAGAGATGACGGAACGACAATCATCAGTCGGAACGAAACAATAACGTCGGACGGGAACAAGATTGGGCTCACTTTGGGGTGGGACCTAGGAGAGCTACTCTTCAATAGGATGCGTTAGAATGTTATTGCTCTTTTCTCATGTCTACTAGGTCCTTACTGCACTCCAAGGAAAAATGCATTCTAGCATCAGACCTTACATCCACGTTTTTCATTATCGATTTGTTGGCCCGGAGTGCACTCTACCCACTTTTCCGTGCCTGCGGTGGAATCAATCTTCTCTTCCAAGCTCTTCAAAGATCCAGGTCCGCCGTAATAGTCAATAACCCTCTTTGTGGCACACCTCTGCTATCATTTGCTATCAAATGATAGCGCGCTATCGCGCATTATAGGACAAAAAAGTACTAGAGTACCGTGGGCTTGACATGCCGAGAAGGCGACACTCAAATTCATGATAGCAACTAGACCTTATAACATGACGGCTCCAATCGACCATGTAGGACGGAAAATAGTCATATCTACAAAGGTCGGTGCACCCGGTATCAAATATGGTTTAAATAATGGGCAACTAATTAGGTAAGCCTAACTGCCATCGCGAGATGGCCTATTGGTCTTGAATTGAAATGATATCAGCGCTGAAAAATCCATCAACGGTACTCGTTTTAGCACTTGTACTGCTGACCCTCGCCCCTGCCGCCACCCTTGCGCAGCAGAGCGACACTGAAGTGCTGTTAATCTTGGTGAACCTTGAAAGGATAAGGGCGCAGCTCTTGCTCGCAGACCAGAGCCTGGCTGCCGGCGACAGCGAAACGGCGTTTGCTCACGCCTTTATCACGCATACTATCACCTTTCCTTCGATAAAGAGCCAGCTGAAAGAGCTTGACGACCAGTCGGCAACCCAGCTGGAAGTGCTTCTAACTGACCTGCCAATAAAGATCAGAGCCGGCAACCAGACAGCTGACACGCTACGGCAAGACATTTCGCAAATCGAAAGCCTGCTTGACCGCATTCTGACCCAGCTTGGCCCGCTTGCTTCTGACAAGGCAATGGCCTCGGAGACAGTGGTGTTCCTCCTGAGAGACGCAGTCCAGTCGTATCAGTTGTCGAATGGTGGCTCGAACAAGGTCGATTATGAAAACGCGGTTGGCCTTGTAAAGGTCGCCGATTCAAGATACCAGTCAATAGCTACTTTACTGGATGATCAGCGTAGGGCAGAGGTCAATTCATTCTTTGCAGAGCTGAAAAGCTCGCTTGAGCAAAAGACCGGCAGCGAATCAATAACGCGCCTTGCAGGCGCCATAGAGCGCGACCTTGCAGAGAACCTATCTCTGAGCGCCGGGAGCGAAAGCGCAGGCGAGCACGTCCAGTACTTTTCGACCATCAGGACGCTTCTGGCAAATGTCGTGGCGGAGGTCAATAACGACAACTATGAGCAGGCCGACCAGCACGCGATTACCGCTTACCTTGACAATTACGAATACCTTGAAGCACCTATCGAAAAACACGACCCCGAGCTCATGGCTGCGATTGAAATCGAGATGAGGGAAGATCTGAGGGGAATGATAAGAGACGAAGAGCCGTCGGCGGAGATTGAAGAACATATCAACGGCATCCTCGTCAAACTTGACAAAGCCGAGGATCTTCTGGCAAACGATCCTACCTTCAACGAGGGTTCCGGCACGCCCACAGGCTTTGCCGACGTCGAGGGACTGGCAGCGGGCTTTGGCACATACACGGGTGAGCGCAGGGACCTTGGCGAGGCGGGAGACCCGGCCAAGGCCGCAGTCAGGAAGGACATCGACCAGATAAGAGTAAAGCTGGACGAAACGCTTCGTCTCTACAGTGAAGAGAATGCCGAAGGCGCGCTCTTGATGTCCCGCTCGGCGTACCTTGACAGCTATGAAAACATCGAGATCCCCCTCCGACCAATAGACCCTGACTTTACGCTTGAAATGGAGATCAAGTTTGCGGAGCTTCGTAACCTGATCCAGTCTGACGCGCCGTACGAGCAGGTCGATGCCAAGGTGATAGAAATAAGGCGCGGCCTTGATGAGTCAGAACGACTGGTTTCAGGCACCGGCATAGTTGCCCCTGCAATCGCGTTTTCGACGTCGTTTTCAATAATCTTCCGGGAAGGATTGGAGTCGGCGCTCATTGTGGGCGCGATATTGACGTACCTCGAGGCTTCAAGGAACGAGCGCTTCAAAAAATACGTCTACTATGGAATCGTGCTGGCGGTTGCCGCGACCGCGGTGACGTGGTTCATCGCGCAATTCATCATTCAGATTTCCGGCGCAAGCCGTGAGTTGATAGAGGCCATAGCCGGCGTGTCAGCCGTCGCGGTGCTCTTCTGGGTCAGCTTTTGGATCTTGAACAAGGTGGAGACGAAAAAGTGGATCGAGTTTGTCAAGGCAAAGGTGTGGAAGGCGACTACGACCGGCAGCGTCATGGTCTTTGTCATGCTGTCATTTTTCACGGTCTACCGGGAAGGCTTTGAGACCGTGCTGTTCTATCAGGCCATGATCTCATTTGCGAAATACATGGAGTGGTACGTTGTCGCCGGGCTGGTGGTTGGCCTTGGGGTGATAATAGGGGTCACGTTTGTCGTAAGGAAGCTGGGCAAAAAGCTCCCGCTGCGCGTGCTCTTTGGACTCACGATGGGAATCGGAGCGTACATGTCAATAGCGTTCATGGGCAACGCGGTGCGCGAGTTCCAGGAAGTGGGCTACATCTCCACGACGCAACTTATCGGGACTGTGCCGCGGCTTGACATCAACACTGCAACGATGACAGGCATCCACCCGACCCTTGAGACGATACTGGCACAGGTCATACTCCTTGGGGTGTACCTCGCCGGATCGCTCTACGTGCTTGTCGTACAGCCAAGGCGCAATAGGGCCATTGAATCTGCGAGAAAGTCGCGCGCTGACTTTAAAAAAGAGGCCGAAGACGTACAGTAAAAAGTGGACGTCTTCAATCTGTTTATTTAAGAGTGAATTGTATAGTTCAGTATGGTA